>NZ_JAFCWW010000026.1:0-66689 GCF_049897765.1 Pseudomonas sp. TWP3-2
CTTCACGACTTGCAGCTTGAAGCTGTCGTCGAATGCCCTGCGTTTTTTGGTCATGAATAACTCCTCGATAGATGCATTTTCCACCTATCGGGGTGTCCGGGGAAATTAGACCACTGCAGAGGTTTATGTGCTGGGATTGAGGGCGCCAAGCCCCTCACCCTAGCCCTCTCCCGGAGGGAGAGGGGACTGACCGTGGGGTTTTTACGGAATACATCGACCTGAAAGTCTTGAGTCGAACTCAGGTTTTGAACAGCTTGAAGATCTGCTCCCTTTCCCCCTCGCCCCCTTGGGGGCGGTCCGACGTTTCGGGAGGGTTGGGGTGAGGGGGTAAAGCTTTTGATCTTAAATGCGGAAACTACCCACCAACTGCTTCAACCGCGAAGCCTGTTGCTCCAGATCCGAACAAGCCCTTAACGTCGCCTGCAAGTTCTCCACCCCTTCCTGGTTCAGTGTGTTGATCTCGGTGATGTCCACGTTGATCGACTCAACCACCGCCGTCTGCTCTTCGGTCGCGGTCGCCACCGACTGGTTCATCCCGTCAATTTCGCCAATGCGCTGGGTCACGCTGTTCAGGCGCTCACCGGCGAGGTTGGCAATCTCCACGCTGTCCTGACTGTGGCGCTGACTCTCGCTCATGGTGCTCACCGATTCGCGAGCGCCAACCTGCAGCTCCTCGATCATGGTTTGCACTTGCTGCGCCGATTCCTGGGTGCGATGCGCCAGATTGCGCACTTCGTCCGCCACCACCGCAAACCCACGTCCAGCCTCACCAGCGCGCGCTGCTTCGATGGCGGCGTTGAGCGCCAGCAGGTTGGTTTGTTGGGAGATGCTGGTGATCACTTCGAGAATCTGGCCGATGTTCACGGTTTTGCTGTTCAGCGATTCGATGTTGCTACTCGACGCGCTAAGCATGCTCGACAACTGATTCATTGCCTTGATGCTGCGATCCACCACTTGCTGGCCGTCTTCCGCCAGACCACGCGCATCGCTGGCCTGAGTCGAAGCTTGTGCAGCGTTGCGCGCGATTTCCTGGGCGGCGGCGCCGAGCTGGTTGATCGCGGCGGCCACGCTGTTGGTGCGCGAGGCTTGCTGGTCGGAGTTGTACATCGACGAGTTCGACGCTGCGACTACCCGCAGAGCAACTTCGTTGACCTGGCCGGTGGCCGACGACACTTCGCGGATCGAGCCGTGAATACGCTCGACGAAGCGGTTGAACGCGGTGCCGAGCACGCCGAATTCATCCTGATTCTGAATGGTCAGGCGTTTGGTCAGGTCGCCTTCGCCGTCGGCGATGTCTTCCATGGCGCGGGTCATCACGTGCAGCGGCTGGATCAGGATGCGGATCAGCATACCCAACAGGGCAAGGATGATTGCCACTGCAATGACCGTGGCGATCACCGCCGAGGTGCGGAATTCGCTGAGCATCGAGAAGGCTTTGTCCTTGTCCACCGACAGGCCGATGTACCAGTTAACCGAGGGCAGGCCTTTGATCGCGGTGAAGGTCACGATGCGGGTTTTGCCATCGACGCTGACTTCACTGAAGTCGCTGCTGATGCGCGGAGTGTCCTGCGGATAGGCGTCTTTGAGTGATTTCATCACCAAGGCCTTGTCCGGGTGCACGAGGATCTTGCCGTCGGCGCTGACCAGGAACGCGTAACCCATGCCGGAGAAATCCCGGGCGCTGAGGGTGTCGATCAGGGTTTGCAGGCTCAGGTCGCCGCCCACCACACCGACGCTCTGGCCGGCTTTCTTCGAGGCGGTGGCGATGGAAATGATCGTCTGACCGGTGGCCGCGTCGATGTAGGGTTCGGTCAGGGTCGGGGTGCTGCTGGATTCGGCACCTTTATACCAAGGGCGCACGCGTGGATCGAAACCATCCGGCATCTTCACGTCCGGGCGGATGGTGAAGTGGCCGGTGGCGTCGCCGAGGTAGGAAGCCATGAACGTCGAGGTCAGGGCTTTCTGTTCCAGCAGGTTGGCGACAACGGATGATTCCGGGTTCACCGCGATATTCTGTGCGGCGTTCTCGATCAGCAGGATCCGTCCGCTGAGCCAGGTCTGGATGTTGTCGGCGGTGACTTCGCCCATCTCGGTCAGGTAATTGTCGAGGTCTTCGCGAATCGCGTTGCGTTGCAACCAGTCGTTGTACAGCGTGAACGAGGCGAAGGCGGCAATGACGATGAGAGCGGCGGCAAGCAAAATTTTATGGCTGAAGCGCAGGTTTTTGTTCATGGCTTGGGGTTCCGCTAAGGTCTTATTGTCCAAGGCGTGCTTTTATAAGGACGCGCAATGTGGGCAGGGGTGAAAGCAAGTTGATATTTCCGTCTCTCCTTAGGGAAATGTCCGACTGGTTTTCAATCTGGTTTCTCACCTTTAGCTATCGGCCATGTTCGATCAAAGATTAACCATTGGGTGACAAAATGCCTGACTCATCGCAACTCATCATCGGCGCCGATCTCGGCGGGCAACCGATCGCCCAGGCCATGCGCCTGGCCAACCGTCATGGCCTGGTGGCCGGCGCGACCGGTACGGGCAAGACCGTCACTTTGCAGCGTCTGGCCGAAGCGTTCAGTGACGCCGGAGTGGCGGTGTTCGCCGCCGACATCAAGGGTGACCTGTGCGGCCTGGGCGCCGCCGGTAATCCACAGGGCAAGATCGCCGAGCGTATCGCCGGCATGCCGTGGCTCAATCATCAGCCGCAGGCGTATCCGGTGACTTTGTGGGACATTCATGGGCAGTCCGGTCATCCGTTACGCACGACATTGAGCGAAATGGGCCCGCTGCTGATCGGTGCGCTGCTGGAGTTGACCGACAGCCAGCAAGCGGCGCTCTACGCGGCGTTCAAAGTGGCGGATCGCGAAGGGCTGTTGCTGCTGGATCTGAAGGACTTGAAGGCGCTGCTCAATCACCTCAAGGACAATCCGCAGATGCTCGGCGAGGATGCGGCGCTGATGACCACCGGTTCCAGTCAGGCGCTGTTGCGTCGATTGGCGACGCTGGAACAGCAGGGCGCCGAAGCCTTGTTTGGCGAACCGGCACTGCAACTTGAAGACATCCTGCAACCGGCACCTGATGGTCGTGGACGGATTCATTTGCTGGATGCCAGTCGTCTGGTGCACGAAGCGCCGAAGGTCTATGCGACCTTCCTTCTATGGCTGCTGGCGGAACTGTTCGAACAACTGCCGGAGCGCGGCGATGCTGACAAACCGCTGCTGGCGTTGTTCTTTGACGAAGCGCACTTACTGTTCGCCGATACGCCCAAGGCATTGCAGGAGCGGCTGGAGCAAGTGGTGCGCTTGATTCGTTCCAAAGGCGTTGGCGTGTATTTCGTCACTCAGTCACCCGGCGACTTGCCGGATGATGTGCTGGCGCAACTCGGTCTGCGTATCCAGCACGGTTTGCGCGCGTTCACCGCCAAGGAACAGAAATCCTTGCGTGCGGTGGCGGATGGTTTCAGGCCGAATCCGGCGTTCGATGCGTTGTCGGTGCTGACTGAACTCGGTATCGGCGAGGCGCTGGTCGGCACCCTGCAGGACAAAGGCACGCCGGAGATGGTCCAGCGGGTGCTGGTGGCGCCTCCGCAATCACGGATCGGGCCGTTGACTGAAACCGAGCGCACAGTGCTGATCGCCGGGTCACCGTTCAAGGGCCGTTACGACAAGCCGATTGACCGTGAGTCGGCCTATGAAATCCTGATGGGGCGCAAAGGACTGGCGCCGGAGGCCGAGGCGGCACCGGGTAAGCCGGCGGCTGAGGAACCGAGTCTGGCGGACAAGGCCGGGGAGTTCCTCGGCACGGCGGCCGGGCAGGCGCTCAAGTCGGCGATGCGCCAGGCGGCGAATTCGCTGGGTAGACAGTTGGTGCGCGGTTTGATGGGTTCATTGCTCGGCGGCAGCAAGCGCCGCTAATCAGCCAACGGTCAGGATTTGGGTTTGGCGTGCGCCGCCAAGCGTTCAAGCGCCGCCCGCAAATTCGGATCACTGATCCCTTCGGCGGTGGACTGAATGGTCGCCGCCGCATCCGTCGACAAATCCATCGAGTGAGTGGCCGCTCCCGGTTGCAGGGTCGGCGGCCGCACCTTGAACTGGATTCGCGTCAAATTGGCGAATTCGTCGAACATCTGTAATTGCCGTTGCAGGCGTTTTTGCTGGTAGCGCAGGCGCGTCGCCCAGTGGCCGTCGGTCACCACCAGTTGCAGCAGACCTTCGCGCCACGATGCCACCAGGCAATGTTCGCGAGCGGCGGGTTGCAGCTGACTGTCGACCAGACGTTGCAGATGACCGAGGCGTTGTGCATGGCCAAAGATGGCTTTAAGCGGCCGGGCTTCGCGCAGCAGAACGGCGGGTGCTCTGGCCGTAAGAGGGCGGAATGCCATGATCGAACACCTGAAGTTGCAGAGTCGCCATGTTAGCAGAAAGCCTCCAACTCACTCGCCCATTGCTTTTGCTGGCGGTTTACTCATTAAATCAACGACTAACTTCTTTCTGAAACAGCTTGAAGTTGAAGAAAACGCCCCTATTTTAAGTGAGCCCCGTAACAGCGCCGTGCCAGTATCGTGGAACATCGCCACTTTCCTCACCACCGTTTCCGGGTAGAATGCTCGTTCGCATGCGGCCATGAGGGCTGCTCGGGCGACTCACGGGGCCGCCCTCCATCCCTTTAGTGTGGAAGATCCTGCCGATATGTTTGCGCCTTTGTTAAAGAAACTTTTTGGAAGCAAGAACGAGCGTGAAGTCAAACGCATGCTCAAGACGGTCCAGCACGTCAATGCCTTCGAAGAGCAAATGGTAGCCCTTTCGGACGATCAATTGCGTGCCAAGACTGCCGAGTTCAAGGCCCGCATCGCCAAAGGGGAAACCCTCGACAAACTGCTGCCTGAAGCCTTTGCGGTCGCCCGCGAAGCCGGCAAGCGTGTCATGGGCATGCGCCACTTCGATGTCCAGCTCGTCGGCGGCATGACCCTGCATGAAGGCATGATTGCCGAAATGCGTACCGGTGAAGGCAAGACCCTGGTGGCAACCCTGGGCGTTTACCTCAACGCACTGTCCGGCAAGGGCGTGCACGTTGTGACGGTGAACGACTACCTGGCCCGCCGGGACGCCAACTGGATGCGCCCGCTGTATGAATTCCTCGGCCTGACCGTCGGCGTCGTGACGCCGTTCCAGCCGCCGGAAGAGAAGCGCGCTGCCTACGCCGCTGACATCACCTACGGCACCAACAACGAATTCGGTTTCGACTACCTGCGCGACAACATGGCGTTCAGCATGGAAGAAAAATTCCAGCGCGAACTCAACTTTGCCGTGATCGACGAAGTCGACTCCATCCTTATCGACGAAGCACGTACCCCGCTGATCATTTCCGGTCAGGCCGAGGACAGCTCCAAGCTGTACATGGAGATCAATAAACTGATCCCGCAGCTGGAACTGCACGTTGAAGAAGTCGAAGGCGAAGTCACCAAGGCTGGCCACTACACCATCGACGAGAAGACCCGTCAGGTCGAACTCAACGAAGCCGGTCACCAGTTCATCGAAGAAATGCTCACCGGCGTCGGCCTGCTGGCCGAAGGCGAGAGCCTGTACTCGGCACACAACCTGGGCTTGCTGACCCACGTTTACGCCGGTCTGCGTGCGCACAAACTGTTCCATCGCAACATCGAATACATCGTGCAGGACGGTCAGGTGGTACTGGTCGACGAACACACCGGTCGTACCATGCCGGGTCGTCGTCTGTCCGAGGGCCTGCACCAGGCCATCGAAGCCAAGGAACAGTTGAACATCCAGGCCGAGAGCCAGACTCTGGCGTCGACCACGTTCCAGAACTACTTCCGTCTGTACAACAAGCTGTCCGGCATGACCGGTACCGCTGACACCGAAGCGTTCGAATTCCACCAGATCTATGGTCTGGCCGTGATGGTCATTCCGCCGAACAAGCCGTTGGCGCGTAAAGACTACAACGACCTGGTGTTCCTGACCGCCGAAGAGAAGTACGCAGCGATCGTCAACGACATCAAGGAAAGCATGGCCTCTGGCCGTCCGGTGCTGGTGGGTACTGCGACCATCGAAACCTCCGAGCACATGTCGCGTCTGCTTGAGAAGGAAGGCATCGAACACAAGGTTCTGAACGCCAAGTTCCACGAAAAAGAAGCCGAAATCATTGCGCAGGCCGGTCGTCCGGGCGCGCTGACCATTGCTACCAACATGGCCGGTCGTGGTACCGACATTCTGTTGGGCGGCAACTGGGAAGTTGAAGTCGCGTCGCTGGAAAACCCGACCCCTGAGCAAATCGCCCAGATCAAGGCCGACTGGCAGAAGCGTCACCAGCAAGTGCTGGAGTCCGGCGGCTTGCAGGTGATCGCCTCCGAGCGTCACGAGTCGCGTCGTATCGACAACCAGTTGCGTGGTCGTGCCGGTCGTCAGGGTGACGCCGGTTCGAGCCGTTTCTACCTGTCGCTGGAAGACAGCCTGATGCGCATCTTCGCCTCTGACCGGGTGAAGAACTTCATGAAAGCCCTGGGCATGCAGTCCGGTGAAGCGATCGAGCACCGCATGGTGACCAACGCCATCGAGAAGGCGCAGCGCAAGGTTGAAGGCCGCAACTTCGACATTCGCAAGCAACTGCTCGAGTTCGATGACGTCAACAACGAACAACGTAAGGTGATCTATCACATGCGTAACACGTTGCTGGCCGCCGACAACATTGGCGAAACCATCGCTGACTTCCGTCAGGACGTGCTCAACGCGACTGTCAGCGCACACATTCCGCCGCAATCGCTGCCAGAACAGTGGGATGTCGCCGGTCTGGAAGCTTCGCTGCAGAGCGACTTCGGTGTGGCGCTGCCGATCCAGCAATGGCTCGACGAAGACGATCACCTGTACGAAGAAACCCTGCGCGAGAAGCTCATGACCGAGCTGATGGCCGCGTACAACGAGAAAGAAGATCAGGCCGGTGCCGACGCACTGCGTTCGTTCGAGAAGCAGATCGTCCTGCGTGTACTCGACGACCTGTGGAAAGACCACCTGGCGACCATGGATCACCTGCGTCACGGCATCCACTTGCGTGGTTATGCGCAGAAGAACCCGAAGCAGGAATACAAGCGCGAGTCGTTCACGCTGTTCTCCGAGCTGCTGGATTCGATCAAGCGCGACTCGATCCGTGTGCTGTCGCACGTTCAGGTCCGCCGCGAAGATCCGGAAGCCGAAGAACAACGTCTGCGTCAGGAAGCCGAAGCACTGGCTGCGCGCATGCAGTTCGAACACGCCGAGGCTCCAGGTCTGGAAGCGCCGGAACTGCTGGGTGAAGAGGTCGATGTAGCCCTCGCCGCCGCACCGGTTCGCGCTGAACAGCGCCAGGGCCGCAACGAACTGTGCTACTGCGGTTCGGGCAAGAAATTCAAGCATTGCCACGGGCAGATCCAGTAAAACCCGTTCCAATCGCTGAAATACCCGCGCCGCGACCGGCACCAGCCGTCGCGGCGTTTTGCCATTTAAATCACCACCGCTTTGATTGGCGGTGCTGACATCATTGAGTAAGGAGCGCATTCATGGCTGTTGGTCTTGGTCCTTTGCCAACGTTGCACCCGGTTGCCGGTTTTGAACTCGGTATCGCCTCGGCCGGCATCAAGCGCCCGGGGCGCAAAGATGTCGTCGTGATGCGCTGCGCCGAAGGCTCCACCGTCGCGGGCGTGTTCACCTTGAACGCGTTCTGCGCAGCGCCGGTGATTCTCGCCAGGCAGCGCGTGCAGAATGCCGTGCGCTACCTGCTGACCAACACTGGCAATGCCAACGCCGGCACCGGCGAACCGGGCCTGGCTGCCGCCGAGCGCACCACTGCCAAACTGGCCGAGCTGACCGGTGTTGCTGCTGAGCAGATCCTGCCGTACTCCACTGGTGTGATCGGTGAGCCGCTGCCGGTCGAAAAGATCGAAGGCGCGCTGCAAGCGGCGCTGGATGACCTGTCGGAAAACAACTGGGAAGCTGCCGCCACCGGCATCATGACCACCGACACGCTGCCGAAGGGCGCCAGCCGCCAGTTCCAGCATGATGGCGTGACCATCACCGTCACCGGTATCAGCAAAGGCGCAGGCATGATCCGTCCGAACATGGCGACCATGCTCGGCTACATCGCCACCGACGCCAAAGTTTCCCGCGACGTGCTGCACAGCCTGATTCTCGACGGCGCGAACAAGTCGTTCAACCGCATCACCATCGACGGCGATACCTCGACCAACGACTGCTGCATGCTGATTGCTACCGGCAAGGCTGCGCTGCCGGAAATCACCCGCGCGGAAGGCGAGCTGTTCGCCAAGCTCAAGCAGGCTGTGTTCGAAGTGTGCATGGACGTGGCGCAGGCCATCGTGCGTGACGGCGAAGGCGCGACCAAGTTTGTGACGGTTGAAGTGAATGGCGGCGGTAATCACCAGGAATGCCTGGACGTCGGCTACACCGTGGCCCACTCGCCGTTGATCAAGACTGCGCTGTTTGCCTCCGATCCGAACTGGGGCCGTATTCTCGCCGCCGTCGGCCGCGCCGGTGTACCGGATCTGGACGTGAGCAAGATCGACGTGTTCCTTGGCGACGTGTGCATCGCCAGCCGTGGCGCCCGCGCCGCGACCTACACCGAAGCCCAGGGCTCGGCGGTGATGCAGCAGGAAGAAATCACCATCCGCATCGAGCTGGGTCGTGGCGAGTGCAGCGAAACCATCTGGACCACCGACCTGTCGCATGAATACGTGAAGATCAACGCTGAGTACCGTACGTAAGACCGAGTGGACCCCATCGCGGGCAAGCCCGCTCCCACAGGTTCAGCGTTGTAAGTAAATCATGTGTACGACGCGATCACTGTGGGAGCGGGCTTGCCCGCGATGACGCACGAACAAACGCTAGAGATTCTGGCTTGTTACTCTGTCAAAAAAGGCATCCAACCATGAGCCTGCACCTGATCATCGGCGACAAACTGCTTTCCTCCTGGTCTCTGCGCGCGGCTCTGGCGCTGGAGCTGACGGGCGCTGCCTACACCGAAGAACTGATCAAACTCGGCAAGCCCGACACTCGCGAGAATCTGCTCAAGCATTCGCCAACCGGCAAGGTGCCGCTGCTGAAAACCGCCCACGGCACGGTCGCTGATTCGCTGGCGATTGCCGAGTATCTCGCCGAGCAGTTCGCCGGTCTCTGGCCAACCGATATCGGTGCGCGTGCGCAGGCGCGTTCGGCCTGCGCACAGATGCACGCCGGTTTCTTCGCCATGCGTAATCACATGCCATTCGACCTCAGTCGCGACGCGCCACTCAACCCAGTGCCGCCGGAAGTAAAAGTTGATATCGAGCGCATGCTCGCGTTGTGGGCTGAATGCCGCGCCGCTGCCAACGAACCGGGGCCTTTCCTGTTCGGTCGCGCGACTTTGGCCGATGCTTTTTTCGCCCCGATTGCCGTGCGCCTGCGCACCTATCAAGTGCAGTTGCCGGCGGTCGACGAAGCCTATGTTGAAACCGTCTACCAATGGCCGGCCTTCAAAGCCTGGCAAAAGGCCGGACTGGAGGAATTGCAGCCGTGAAACGTGTACACGTCGCCGCCGCCGTCATTCGTGACAGCAGCGGCAAGATCCTCATCGCCCGCCGCGCCGACACCCAGCATCAGGGCGGTCTGTGGGAATTCCCCGGCGGCAAGGTCGAAGCGGATGAGTCCGTCGAAACCGCGCTGGCCCGTGAGCTGCACGAAGAGTTGGGCATCGTCGTCGGTGCTGCCCGGCCGCTGATCAAGGTGCAGCACGATTACCCGGACAAACAGGTTTTGCTGGATGTCTGGGAAGTCTCGCAATTTACCGGCGAGCCGCACGGTGCCGAAGGCCAGCCACTGGCGTGGGTCACCGCGCGGGCGCTGGGCGACTATGAATTCCCTGCGGCCAATCAGCCAATCGTTGCTGCTGCGCGCTTGCCGGCCGAATACCTGATCACTCCGGAAGATCTGGAAACCCCGGCCTTGCTGCGCGGCATCCAGAAGGCGATTGCCGACGGCATCAAACTGATCCAGCTGCGCGCGCCCAACGGCTACGACCCGAAGTACCGCGATCTCGCGGTGGACGCGGCGGGCCTGTGCGCCGGCAAGGCGCAGTTGATGATCAAGGGTCCGTTCGAATGGCTGGGGGATTTTCCGTCCGCCGGTTGGCACATTACCTCGGCGCAACTGCGCAAGCATGCGGCCGCAGGTCGTCCGCTGCCGGCGGGGCGTTGGTTGGCGGCGTCCTGCCATAACGCCGAAGAACTGGCGCTGGCCGAGCAAATGGGTGTGGATTTCGTCACCCTGTCGCCGGTGCTGCCGACATTGACTCATCCGGACGCACAGCCGTTGGGCTGGGAGCAGGCTCAGGCGTTGATTGAAGGGTTCAGCAAACCCGTGTTTGTGTTGGGTGGGGTTGGCCCGGCGGAGCGTGAGAAGGCTTGGGGCGTTGGTGCTCAGGGCGTAGCGGGAATTCGCGCGTTCTGGCCTAAGGCCTGAGTGAGGCTAATGGCCTCATCGCTGGCAAGCCAGCTCCCACAGGATTCTCGGTCGTACACAAAACTGGTGTTCACCGAAAAAACCTGTGGGAGCTGGCAGGCCAGCTTCCACAGTGAGCGGCGGTGTTCACAAAGCATGTGTTCACCGCAAAACCCTGTGGGAGCTGGCTTGCCAGCGATGGCGTCGGTGCAGACGCTACTTATCTGCAGGTTTTAGTGCCGGCTGCCACAAAATCTCCGCAATCCCCTGCCGCCGCGCAATCAACCGCGCCGCCACAAACAACAAATCCGACAGCCGATTGATATAAGCCAAACCCACCCCGGCCAACGGCTCCAGCGCATTCAAATGCTGGCAGCGACGCTCGGCTCCGCGCGCCAGACTCCGGCAAACATGCGCCTGCGCAATCAGCATCGACCCGCCCGGCAGAATGAAATTCTCCAGCGGCCCCAACTCTTCGTTCCACACATCAATCGCCGCTTCCAGCCGCTCGATTTCGGCAATGTTCAGCGCCTGATACTCGGGCATCGCCAACTCGCCGCCAAGGTCGAACAAGCGATGCTGACACGGCGCCAACACATCGATCAGCTCATTCAAGCCGGGGAACGTCTCGCGCTCGGCAATCAGCCCGGCGAGCAATACACCGACCTGACTGTTCAGCGTATCGACCTCGCCGATGGCCTCGATGCGCGGGTGATCCTTGGGTACGCGGCGGCCGTCGCCAAGGCCGGTCTCGCCTTTGTCGCCGGTGCGGGTGTAGATCTTCGACAGGCGAAAGCCCATGGGTTACCTCGGTAGTTGATTGGTTTCAGGAACGATGGGCGCCGCTTGGCTCAGCGGCAGGCGCAACGTGAAACACGTGCCCTGGCCCGGTGCCGACTGCACTTCCATCTGGCCCTTGTGGTTGTTGGTGATGATGAAATACGAGACCGACAGGCCCAGCCCGGTGCCCTGGCCGATTTCCTTGGTGGTGAAAAACGGCTCGAAGGTACGCTTGCGCACACTCTCGCTCATGCCGATGCCGTTGTCCTCGACCTGGATCTCGGCCCACGGTGGATTGAGTCTGGTGCGCAAAATGATCCGCCCCGGTTCGCTGTCGTCTGCGCGCTGATGAATCGCCTGCGCGGCGTTTTTCAGCAGGTTGAGCAGCACTTGTTCCAGCTCGTTAGCGGTGCCCGGCACCGGACCCAGTGCCGGGTCGAACTGGCGGATGATCGCCTGACCCTTGAAGTCGAAACCGATCGCCAGATCGAAATCGTTGCCGGCGATTTCCACCGCTTGATCGATCAGCGCCGGCAAATCGCACGGGGCCATTTGCCGGGTGCTGCGGCGGCTGAAGCTGAGCATGTGCGTAACGATTTTCGCCGCCCGCGCGCCAGCCTGTTGAATGCCGTCGAGGAGTTTTGGCACTTCCCGCGCTTGCAGGTAGGTATTCACCGTGTCCAGTTCAATGCTCAACTGCTCGGCAGTTTCGAGGTTCTTCGGCAGATCCGCCGAGAGCCGACGGCGGATGTTCTGCACGTTATGCAGGATCGCCCCGAGCGGGTTGTTGATCTCGTGAGCCATGCCCGCTGCGAGGCCGCCAACCGAAAGCATTTTTTCCGACTGCACCATCATTTCTTCCAGCGACAGGCGCTGGGTGATGTCATCGATACGAATCACCACGCCGCGCCCGGCGCCGCCCATCAGCGGGTAGAAGGTCAGCGCGTAATGCTTCGGTTCGTCGTCCTTGAACCAGGTCACGCGCTCGATTTTCGCCACCGTGTGTTGCTCGACGGTTTCCTTGAGCTGCGGCAAGAACGGCTTGAGCGGCTCGAAGGCGAGGAAGATCGGCTGGTTCAGCGCTTCGTCGAGGCGGGTGCCGGAGAGGGCGCTGGCCTCCTGATTCCACTGCGTGACATAGAGCTGCTCGTCGAGGGCGATCAGCGCCGAGGGCATTGAGTCGATGATGCTGTTGAGATAGTTCTGGAACCCGGTGAGCTTCTTCTCGATCTTGCTCCGCACCTGGACTTCCAGCTCCAGTTTGCGGTTGGTGTGGCGGGTTTCTTCAGCCAACCCCTGCGCCTGATCGTAGGCGGCTTGCGAGTCGTCGCGGGCGCGTTTGAGTTGCTGCTCGCGAGCCTCGATGCGCGAGAGCATGGTGTTGAAGGCTTCGGCGAGGCTGCCGATTTCGTCATGGTTGCCGCGTGAGGCGCGCAGTGCGTAGTTTTCTTCGCGGGTCACCTGACGTGACAGTTCTTCAAGTTGATGGATCGGCCGAGTGATCAGGCGTTTGATTTGCCGCGCAATCACCAGCCACAACAGCACGCTGAAAATCAGAATCCCCAGACTGGCCGTTAGTGTGCCGGTGTAAAACGCCATCGGCAGTTCGCTGCTGGCCACCAGCAACAAGTGGCCCGGCGCGGTGCCGGGGCGGGGCAAGGTGATCACCTGATTGGTACGAAACTCGGTCAGTTGCCAGGCTTCGATATGCCGGTAGCGCTCCGGCAGCTTGAGCTGATCGCCGTGCTGCAATTGCGCCAGGCGCTCACCCTTGCCGTCATACAGCGCGGCGGCGCGCAGTGGCGAATAACTGTTGAGTTCCTTGAGCAGGCGATCGGCACTCTGCGGCGACTGCAACGCCTCACTCACCAGACTCGGATTCGAGATCAGTCGGCCAATGGTCTGCAGCGCCTGTGGCGCCATGCTTTCCTGGGAGATGTAATAGGCGGCGCTGATAAAGGTCAGGTTGGCCACCAGCAGAACGGTGGTCAACAGCACCAGCAGGGCGGCCAGCAGTTTCTGGCCGACCGGCAGGTTTTCGAGACGCTGGCGCAATGGCATCAGGTTTATCGCAGCTAAGGAACAAGTGGCCAGCGTAGCCGCTGCTCAGTCGCTGGGCAATCCGAGGCGTTGCAGATGGCTGATCAGGCGCTGCTGCAACTGGTTCAGATGGGCGAGCTTCAGACCATGCCGTGCGGCGACTTTGCAGGCATGGCCCAAGAGATAGCTGATTTCCGTGCGGCGCTGGTTGGCCACGTCCTGATACATCGACGAGAAATTCGCCGCCGTAGCCTGGATGACCCGTTCGACTTCCTGTTGCAGATTCTGCGCTGCTGCCGGTTGCCCGCAACGCTCAAGCAAATCGCTGAGTTCCGCACACAAGGTGGCGACTTCACACTGATGTTGCTGCAAGCCGCCATTGCGGCAATCGTGCAGCACCGTCAGCGGGTTGATCGCGCAGTTGAGCGCCAGTTTGCGCCACAGTCGGGTGAGGATGTCGGTGCTCCATTCGTGGGGAATCTGCGCCGCGTCGAGGTCCTCCAGCCAGATCGGTGCGACGGGATGTGCCGCGTCGCCCAGCCAGGTATAACCGTGACCGGCGAACACCACGCGCCAGTCACCGTCACGAAACGCGCCCTCGGTGCTCGAAGCGCAGATGCAGCGCGCGTGCGGGACCCGTGCGGCAACTGCCTCCTGACTGCCGAGGCCGTTCTGCAACAGGATCAGCTCGGCATCCGGCGCCAGGCGATGAGCCACGCGGGCTACCGCGCTGACCGCGTCGTAGGCCTTGCAGGCCACCAGCAGACGACGGATCGGTTCGGGACTGTCCGCCGTTTCACCGGGGATCGCGTAGGTATTGGCTTCGCCGTGCTCCACCAGCGTCAAGCCGCCGAACGCTTGGTAGCTCTGCAGACGCTGGGCATCGCGCAGGATCAGGCGAACCGGCAATCCGGCGCGCGCCAGACGTGTCGCCCACAGCGTACCGAGGCTGCCGGCGCCGAGAATGTGCCAGGGAGTGGACATCAGTTTTTCGCTCGAGTGATGGAAGGCATGTGCGGCTCGCCGTGTCGCCGGGGAAATCCCCGTTATAATGAGCGCGATTTTAACCGCAAGCCAAGCGCGCTGCGTGTGCAACCAGCGCGCCTTTTTATTGGAGAGATTACATGCCGTCGTTCGACGTGGTATCCGAACTGGACAAACACGAACTCACCAACGCGGTCGAGAACGCCGTGAAGGAACTCGATCGTCGTTATGACCTGAAAGGCAAGGGCAGCTTTGAATTCAAGGAAAAGGACCTGACCGTCAGCCTGACCGCTGAAGCCGGTTTCCAGCTGGAAGCGATGATCGAAATCCTCAAGCTGGCCCTGGTCAAGCGCAAGATCGACGTGCAGTGCCTTGAGGTCAAGGACGCCTACGCATCGGGCAAACTGATGAAGCAGGACGCCGTGCTCAAGGAAGGCATCGACAAGGAGCTGGCGAAGAAAATCGTCGGCCACATCAAGGACGCCAAGCTCAAAGTGCAGGCCGCTATTCAAGGCGAGCAAGTGCGCGTGACCGGCAAGAAGCGTGATGACCTGCAAGAAGCCATCGCTGCGCTGCGGGCCAAGGAATTCGGCATGCCGCTGCAGTTCAACAACTTCCGCGACTAAGCATTATCCGCGGACCCTGCGGGATCCCCGGCGGTTTTCTGCCGTTTTTTTTCGTGCGCCGAATGGCCGGAAATCAGGAGATAGAACATGGATTTGAATACTGAGGTCGACAACCTGGTCAAGGCGTCCCAAGCGTGGATTCCGATGATCATGGAATACGGCAGCCGCGTGCTGCTGGCCGTCCTTACCCTGGCCATCGGCTGGTGGTTGATCAACAAAGTTACCACCAAGCTCGGCGGCCTGCTGGCTCTGCGTAATGCCGATCTGGCGCTGCAAGGCTTTATCAGCAGCCTGGCCAACATCATTCTCAAAGTGCTGTTGATTGTCAGCGTCGCGTCGATGATCGGCGTTGAAACCACTTCGTTCGTTGCAGCGATTGGTGCGGCTGGTCTGGCTATCGGACTGGCGTTGCAAGGCAGCCTGGCGAACTTCGCTGGCGGCGTGCTGATTCTGCTGTTCCGTCCGTTCCGTATCGGTGACTGGATCGAAGCGCAGGGTGTGTCGGGTACTGTCGACAGCATCCAGATTTTTCACACCGTGCTGCGTACCGGCGACAACAAGACCATCATCGTGCCCAACGGCAATCTGTCGAACGGCATCATCACCAACACCAATCGTCAGCCGACCCGCAAGGTTGTGTTCGATGTAGGTGTAGATTACGAAGCCGATCTGCAAAAGGCCCGTCAGGTGCTGCTGGATCTGGCCAACGATGAGCGTGTTCTGCAAGATCCGGCGCCGCAGGCGGTTATCTCGACACTGGGCGACAGTTCGATCACTGTTTCCCTGCGTGTGTGGGTTAAAACTGCAGACTACTGGGATGTGATGTTCATGTTTAACGAACAATCGCGCGACCGTTTGAAAACTGCCGGTATCGATATCCCGTTTCCGCAGCGGGTGATTCGTGTAGTTCAGGAACCTGCCATTTAGTAACAATGTTGATACTTGGCTTCCAGGTCAGTTTCAATAATAAAACCCAAGAGCTGTTCGCACTCTTGGGTTTTTTTATACGTTACAGGACTGTTTGCTGGCTAATAGATAGCTGGCTATTGTTGCGCGTCTGGCAGGTAATGAATCGGAGACTCAAACTTCTGGCGTAAAAAAACCGCTCACCTTTATCGGGTGAGCGGTTCTTGTTAGAGCGGAGCTCTACAGTACGTCAGCTGGATATCCCTATTAGAGGATGTTCAGTGGGTACTCAACGATCAGACGAGTGTCGTTGTTGTCAGACGAGTAACCGCTGTAAGCACCGTTCGAACGGTACATGGCGTAACGCAGACGGAACGACAGGTCTTTGGCCGGGCCTTCCTGGATCACGTACTTGGACTCGGCGTTCCACTCGTTTTCCTTGCCTTCACCCAGACCGTTGGTGGTGATGTTGTCACCCATTACGTAACGGGTCATGAAGCTCAGGCCAGGTACGCCGTAAGTTTTCATGTTCAGGTCGTAGCGAGCTTGCCAGGAGCGCTCGTCGCGGCCCACGAAGTCGGAGATCTGAATGGAGTTGGCTACGAAGATCGTGCTGTTACCGTCAACGCCATAGTAGTAAGCGTTGTCGCCGCTGGAGCGCTGGTGGGCGAGGGTGAACTTGTGGGCACCGATGCTGTAAGCAGCAGCCAGGGACCACAGGTTGTTGTCTACGCCGGTGGTGCCGTCGCCGATTGCGTCAACCAGATCACCGCGGCTGTCGCCTTTGGTGTGGTAGCCGTTCAGGTCGAAGTTCAGCGACTGGTCGTCGTTGATTGGCAAGGTGTAGTTCAGGTTGACGTAGTACTTCTTGAAGTAGTCGTCAGCGTCGGAAGCAGCCACTGCACCGGTGAAGTTGTCGGTGAAAGCGTAGCTGGCGCCGAAGATGTTGATGTTGGTCAGGCCTTTGCCGCCAAAACCGTTTTCATCAGGCAGACCGCCGATGCTGTCACGGCCCATGCCGGTTTGCTTGCTCAGGGAAGTGAAGCGACCTGCGCTCAGTTCCAGACCCTTGATCTCTTTCGAAGTGATCAGAGTACCGGTGGCGACTTCCGGCAGCATACGGCTGTCGTCAGTAGCGAAGACCGGGCTGGCAACGAATTGCTGACCGTATTTCAGAACGGTGTCGGATACGCGGAATTTAACTGCGCCGCCGATCTTGCCCTGGGATTTCTCCGGGTTGCCGTCGCTGTCGTTGGCGAACAGACCGTTACCACGGCGACCCGAACCGCCGTCCAGTTTCACCGAACCCATGGCCATGGCGTCGAGACCGAAGCCGACGGTACCTTGAGTGAAGCCCGATTCGTAAGTCAGCAGTTGGCTGACACCGGTATCCTGACGATAGCCGGAAGTGCCGGAAGTGCTGTTGCCTGCACCGTTTTTATAGTCGCGGTTCATGTACTCCATACGAGTCTTCAGCTTCAGGCTTTGATCGCCCAGGAAGCCTTTGGATTCGTCTTGAGAAGACGCTACTGCGAACTGCGAGGTGCCTGCTGCAACAGCCAGGGCGATCATGCTCCACTTCATCACGCGCATCGTGATTTGCTCCTTTGGTTTTTAGAAGAGTACTGCCGTCCCACCTGTTTTATTATCTGGGCGGCTCTTTCTTTTTGTGTCGGCGCAAACTTATATCACGCCGACCATGTTGGCGATACTTGCTAATCTAACCTTTCAGCTTCTTTACGACGCTGTCGCAAATGGTTGGGTAGATGTCGCAAATTCACAGTTCCGATGCAACCGGATTCACAACTTTATCGCTGTTTTCCGAGCTTTTGGCATCAGTAAAAAAGAGTCCCTGGCAAAACACTTGAATCTCCATCGGGCAACCCTGCCACTGTTCTTTTGGGGCTTAAGGCCACCACTTCCCGTGGTGCGCTTATAGTCCATATGGGTATGAATGCAACAAGCGTGCACAAACCATGATTTGTTCACGGTTATTTTTTCTGCAGGCTGCCTGTCGCTGTAAAAACCTTATAAATACTGGGTTCCATGTCCCTTTTGGTCTGGGCTTGACGCCATCGATGCCATGGTGTTGTCCCTCCTGGGAAAACCGCGTGACAACCAAAAGCGTTACCGGTTCACCCCACAGGTGAGTATTTGGCGGATGCCCGACGCACTGAGCGTAGACGCGCTGAGCGGTTTTGGTGCAAAAAATTTTTCCCGCTATACCGAATTCACACAGTCGGGCCATGTGGTGACGTAGAACCGGGCGCTGTTGGCTGATCATTTTGGCTGGCTCAGAGGTCGCGCGGGTTCGGTGTTGGTGCGCGAGAGCCGAAAATGGTCCATCTCGGAGCGTCGGATAAATCGACGCCGGTGCGTTGGTCGTGAAGCTCTGGTCATTCGAAGGTATGCTGCCATCCTGAGGTTTGCCGGCTGTCCGCGAGGAACGCCGGCAAACTGTTTAATGTAGATCGGCCAGGAGTGCATGCAGTGTTTGCTTTAGATTCACGACTTCAACAGGACACGCTGACCATCGGTGATTTCCCGCTGTGCCGACTGCTGCTGTCCAACGACTCCAACTACCCGTGGTTCATCCTGGTGCCACGCCGCGAAGATATCAGCGAGTTGTTTCAGTTGGATGTCGCCGACCAGCAGCAGCTGTGGCAAGAAACCACGGCGCTGGCCGAGGTGCTCAAGGATTTGTTCGATGCTGACAAAATGAACGTCGCAACCCTGGGCAACGTCGTCAGTCAGATGCATATGCATGTGATCGTGCGCAAACGCGACGACGCCGCATGGCCTGCGCCGGTGTGGGGCAAGCACCCGGCCAAGCCGTACAACGCCGAGCAGGTAGCGGTGATTCGCGAACAGTTGCGTCAGGTGCTGGCTGACGTTTGCACTTTTGCGGAGGAATGAGTGATGAGTCTTGAACAACGCGTCAATGATCTGGAAAGCCGCCTGGCATTTCAGGACGACACCATTCAGTCGTTGAACGACGTGCTGGTGGAGCAACAACGGGTGGTTGATCGACTGCAGTTGCAGATGGCTGCACTGCTCAAGCGTCAGGAAGAGATGTCCGGCGGGTTCGGGGTTTTCGAAGAAGACGCACCGCCGCCGCACTACTGAATTATCACCCGCCATAAAAAAACCGCGAACAGCCAGGCTGTTCGCGGTTTTTTTGCAGCCTGGATCAGCGTCGCGGCAGGGCGGCGATCACGTCCTCGGCTTGCAGGCCTTTGTCACGGTTCATCACCGAGAACTCCACGCGCTGGCCTTCGACCAGTACGCGGTGGCCTTCGCCACGGATGGCGCGAAAGTGCACGAAGATATCATCGCCGGAATCCCGGGAGATAAAGCCGAAGCCTTTCGAGGTGTTGAACCACTTGACCGTACCGGTATCACGGTTGGTCATGTCGTAGTTCTGCGCTGCGGCCGCAGGTGAAGAGCGGTAGAAACTGGCGGCGAGGTGCAGGGCCACGGCAACCAGGGCAATGATCAGACTGAACAACACTGCTGGCTGGCCGGCGATTTCCGGCATAGGCGCGATCAGTGTCAGGGTCTGCAGGACGACAGTCAGCACCAACAGCGCGCTGACCAGATTTTGCAGATGCTGGCGAGGACCTTTGTTCCAGTAAGGGATGACTGGAGCGAGGACCAGGTTCAGCAGGCCGAAAAAGGCCAGGTAAAGTGCATCGGGTTGTTGCAGGTAAGGAAGTGCTTCGGATTTCAAGCTAGGTATGAACGACAGCAGCAAAGCCGCTGCGCCCATTAGCAGGTGGACGATTTTCAACATTTTATTGGCTCACGTTAATGACGGCTCACAAGGAAGAGCTGAAGGCGCACGGTTCGCTTCGAGAAAAATAAAGAGGCGTTGGACACGTGCCCGGCATCAGCCTATGCGCAAAAGCCCGGAAAAAAGGCCTGGCGACACGCTGCCTATTTAACAGCAAAGCCCGCAGCTACTCAAATCAGCCCGGCCAGTGGCAGATGGTTGGTTGGCGGTTGGTAGATAGTCGGTCGATTTGTCGCAGCTATCGCCCCGATTTGGGGCTGCGAGGCGCCGATTGCCTTGCTAGAGTGGGTCAGCACCTGTTGGATGAAATTCAATCGCCTCTAGGGGGTAAGCATGGCAATCGATATCGGTATCAGCGAAGAAGACCGCAAGTCCATCGTCGAAGGGCTGTCGCGGCTGTTGTCGGACACCTACGTGCTGTATCTGAAGACCCACAACTTCCACTGGAACGTCACTGGGCCGATGTTCCGCACCCTGCACTTGATGTTCGAGGAGCAATACAACGAACTGGCGCTGGCGGTGGATTCAATCGCCGAGCGCATTCGCGCACTCGGATTCCCGGCGCCGGGCGCTTATTCGACCTACGCGCGCCTGTCCTCTATTAAAGAAGAGGAGGGCGTGCCGAGTGCCGAGGACATGATCAAGCAACTGGTCGCCGGCCAGGAAGCAGTCACTCGCACTGCACGGGGCATTTTTCCACTGCTGGACAAGGTCAGCGACGAGCCGACAGCCGATTTGCTGACCCAGCGCATGCAGGTTCACGAGAAAACCGCGTGGATGTTGCGCGCGCTGCTCGAAGGCTGACGGCCCTTGGCGCATGAACAGATGCTGTTCGTGCGCTGCTGCCGATTTCTGTTTCTACGCCGGGAAAAAGCAACGGCTTCTGTAGGAAACTCGGAAGCGAGTTGCGCGCTCCATGATCCGCCATGTTCTGTTGGCTTATCCTACGCAGATGGTCATAAAGTCATCTGGCTAACCCTTTGCCGCTGCGCTTTTAATGAGGCCACTGGATGTTGCCTTGATAACCAGTAGCGATGGCAAAGGAGTGTCAACGATATGGCAGATGGAGACAGGCGAAGTGACAGGGTTGTCGAATCGCAGCGGAGCATGTCGGGCGAGCCGTTTCTCGGCGAGTTCGACATGGGGTTGATCCGGCCTTTATCACGGTCGGTGCGTTTGAACGGTTTTGCCACCTGCATGCGACTTGAGCAGGTGTACTGGAATATTCTGCACAGCATGGCGCATGACCATTGCTGTTCGATCGGCACATTGCTGTCGCGGGTGGATCGTGAAGTACATCTGCGCCATGGCGGCGTGAAAAACTTCAGCGGTCTGGTGCGAGTGGTGTGTGTGCTGCATGGCCTCAAGGATTCTGCGGCGGGCACTGCACGGCACAGCGAATAACACGACGGCCTGTGCAGTCTTACGGCTGCACAGGCCGCATTTAATGGATATAATCTCGCCCTTTCGCCGCGCGACCCTGCATGCGGCAGCAATCTGATCGCCGAGACACCTCCATGCCGATGTACGATTACCAATGTGCTTCCTGTGGTCATCAGTTGGAAGCCATTCAAAAGATCAGCGATTCCCCACTGGTCGACTGCCCTGCCTGTCAGGCGCCAGAGCTCAAGAAGATGCTGTCCATGCCCGGCTTTCGCCTGAGCGGCAGCGGTTGGTACGAAACCGATTTCAAGACCGGCACGAAGAAGAATCTGGCCGGCGGCGACAAATCTGACTAGGGTTCAGACCCAGGTCAAACGACACGCGCGAGTTCCTGCATGTCGCACAGTGCTTGAGTGCGGCGGGATCTCCACCGAATTTCGAATTACGAGAAGCGAACCACTACCATGATGCGCAGCCATTATTGCGGCCAGTTGAACGAAAGCCTGGAAGGTCAGGAAATTACCCTTTGCGGATGGGTTCACCGTCGCCGCGACCACGGCGGGGTGATTTTCCTCGATATCCGTGACCGTGATGGTCTGGCCCAGGTGGTATTCGATCCGGATCGCGCCGAGAGCTTCGCCGCCGCCGATCGCGTGCGCAGCGAATACGTAGTGAAGATCACTGGCAAGGTGCGTCTGCGTCCGGCCGGTGCGACCAACGCCAACATGGCGTCGGGCATGATCGAAGTGCTGGGCTACGAACTGGAAGTGCTGAACGAGTCGGAAACCCCGCCGTTCCCGCTGAACGAGTTCTCCGACGTGGGCGAAGAAACCCGCCTGCGCTATCGCTTCCTCGATCTGCGTCGCCCGGAAATGGCCGAGAAGCTGCGTCTGCGTTCGCGCATGACCACCAGCATCCGTCGCTTCCTCGACGAGAACGGCTTCCTCGACGTGGAAACGCCGATCCTGACCCGTGCCACCCCTGAAGGTGCGCGTGACTATCTGGTGCCAAGCCGTACCCACGCCGGTTCGTTCTTCGCCCTGCCGCAATCGCCGCAGCTGTTCAAACAACTGCTGATGGTTGCCGGCTTCGACCGTTACTACCAGATCGCCAAGTGCTTCCGCGACGAAGACCTGCGTGCTGACCGCCAGCCTGAATTCACCCAGATCGACATCGAGACCAGTTTCCTCGATGAAAAAGAGATCATGGGCCTGACCGAGCAAATGATCCGCAACCTGTTCAAGGAAGTGCTGGATCTGGAATTCGGCGAATTCCCGCACATGACTTTCGAAGAAGCCATGCGCCGCTACGGTTCCGACAAGCCGGACCTGCGTATTCCGCTGGAACTGGTAGACGTTGCCGATCAGCTCAAAGAAGTTGATTTCAAAGTGTTCAGCGGCCCGGCCAACGACCCGAAATGCCGTATCGCCGCACTGCGCGTTCCAGGCGGGGCGAGCATGCCGCGCAAGCAGATCGACGACTACACCAAGTTCGTCGGCATTTACGGCGCCAAGGGCCTGGCTTACATCAAGGTCAACGAGCGCGCTGCCGGTGTTGACGGTCTGCAATCGCCGATCGTGAAAAACATTCCGCTGGAAAACCTCAACGCCATCCTTGATCGCGTGGGTGCAGTTGATGGCGACATCGTGTTCTTCGGCGCCGACAAGGCCAAGATCGTCAGCGAGGCCTTGGGCGCGCTGCGTATCAAGCTCGGTCACGACCTGAACCTGCTGACCTGCAAGTGGGCACCGATGTGGGTTGTCGACTTCCCGATGTTCGAAGAGAACGACGACGGCAGCTTCTCCGCGCTGCACCACCCGTTCACCGCGCCGAAGTGCTCGCCAGAAGAATTGGAAGCCAACCCGGCCGGCGCTCTGTCGCGTGCCTACGACATGGTGCTCAACGGCACTGAATTGGGTGGCGGTTCGATCCGTATTCACCGCAAGGAAATGCAGCAAGCGGTATTCCGTCTGCTGGGTATCAACGAAGCAGAACAGGAAGAGAAATTCGGCTTCCTGCTCGACGCCCTGAAATACGGCGCACCGCCGCACGGTGGTCTGGCCTTCGGTCTGGATCGTCTGGTGATGCTGATGACTGGCGCCCAGTCGATCCGTGAAGTGATCGCCTTCCCGAAAACCCAGAGTGCTGCGGACGTCATGACGCAAGCGCCGGGTGTGGTGGATGCCAAGGCATTGCGCGAATTGCACATTCGTTTGCGCGAAACGCCAAAGGCTGAGTAACACGGGCCTGAAGGCGCATCTTCGGATGCGCCTTTTTTCTTTCTGTAGAGACTGAAAACGGTCGAGATTTTTTGTTTGCCGGCCGCTGCAAGCGCAGGGCGGGCAACGTTTCAAAGAGAATTCGGAGCGAGTTATGGCGGGTCATTCGAAGTGGGCGAACATCAAGCACCGCAAAGAACGTCAGGATGCCAAGAAAGGCAAAATCTTCACCAAGTGGATTCGTGAGCTGACCGTTGCGGCCCGTCAGGGTGGCGGCGATCCGGGTTCCAATCCACGTCTGCGTCTGGCGCTGGACAAGGCTCTCGGTGCGAACATGAGCCGCGACATCATTGATCGCGCAGTTGCTCGTGGTGCCGGTGCTGCCGACACCGACGATATGGTCGAGCTGAGCTACGAAGGCTACGGCCCGGGCGGCGTGGCAGTGATGGTCGAGTGCATGACCGATAACCGCAACCGTACCGCAGCGGCCGTGCGCCATGCGTTCAGCAAGTGCGGCGGTAATCTGGGCACCGACGGCTCGGTGGCGTATCTGTTCGAGCGCAAGGGGCAGATATCCTTCGCGCCGGGCGTTGATGAAGATGCGTTGATCGAAGCGGCGATGGAAGCCGACGCCGATGACGTGGTCACCCACGAAGACGGTTCGATTGAGGTGTTCACGTCGTTCGCCGGTTTTTACTCCGTGCGTAACGCGCTGGAAGCCGCTGGCTTCAAAGGTGATGACGCGGAAATCGTCATGCTGCCAACCACCAGCGCCGAGCTGGATCTGGAGGGCGCGGAGAAGGTGCTCAAGCTGATCGACATGCTGGAAGACCTGGATGACGTGCAGAACGTCTATTCCAACGCGGACATTCCCGAGGAAGTGGCTGCGCAGCTCGGTTAACAGCGACTAGATTCAATGTGGGAGCTGGCTTGCCAGCGATGGCGTCGGCACATCTGGCAATGATGTCGCCTGATACATAGTCATCGCTGGCAAGCCAGCTCCCACAGTTGTTATTGGTTGTATTGAAGTTGGTGTTTTTTTCGATTCCGCAGGCGTTATGACTTTAATTCTTGGTATCGACCCCGGTTCGCGCATTACCGGTTATGGCGTGGTACGCGATACCGGGCGTGGCGGTTGTATTTACGTAGCCTCGGGCTGCATTCGCACTGGCGCCGGTGAGCTGCCTGATCGTCTGCAAATCGTTTATCGCGGCGTGCGCGAAATCATCCAGACCTACGGCCCGGTGACCATGGGCATCGAAAAAGTGTTCATGGCGAAGAACGCCGACTCGGCGCTGAAACTCGGTCAGGCCCGTGGCGCGGCCATCGTTGCCGGTGCCGAGGAATGCCTGGAGATCGCTGAATACACCGCGACTCAAGTCAAACAAGCCGTGGTCGGCACCGGCGCCGCCAATAAAGAACAAGTGCAAATGATGGTCATGCACATGCTCAAGCTGACCAGCAAACCGCAGATCGACGCCTCGGACGCCCTGGCGATTGCCATTTGTCACGCGCATACGCGTTCCAGTCTGTTGCCGCATGGTCTGGGAGCGGCACGCAGTCGTGGCGGGCGCCTGCGTCTCTGATAGCATCAGCAATCAAATTTGTGGAATGCGGGTTTCGCGCC
Organism: Pseudomonas sp. TWP3-2; assembly: GCF_049897765.1. Lineage (NCBI taxonomy): Bacteria > Pseudomonadati > Pseudomonadota > Gammaproteobacteria > Pseudomonadales > Pseudomonadaceae > Pseudomonas > Pseudomonas sp. TWP3-2. The sequence continues at coordinate 24,828 of NZ_JAFCWW010000026.1, forward strand.
TGGGTCGTCGGCCTGAAACCCTTGTTCCGACAGTCGCCAGCCCACGGCTGGCCAACGCTCAAGGATCTGAAACGTGATTGGACGCTTGCGCGGCACTCTGGCTGAAAAACAGCCACCGCACCTGATTCTCGATGTAAACGGCCTCGGCTATGAGCTCGAAGTGCCGATGACCACCCTGTATCGCCTGCCGTCGGTCGGCGAACCGCTGACCCTGCACACGCACTTGGTCGTACGCGAAGACGCGCAACTGCTCTATGGTTTTTCCGGCAAGCGTGAGCGAGACTTTTTTCGCGAGTTGATCCGTCTCAATGGTGTAGGGCCGAAATTGGCCCTCGCGCTGATGTCGAGCCTGGAAGTCGATGAGCTGGTGCGATGCGTGCAGTCCCAGGACACCTCGGCGTTGACCAAGGTCCCTGGCGTAGGCAAGAAAACCGCCGAGCGCCTGTTGGTTGAGTTGAAGGATCGCTTCAAAGCCTGGGAAACCGTGCCCGCGATGTTCGCGCTGGTGCCCAACCAGCCCGACGGCCCGGCGCCAGTCAACACCGCCGAAACCGATGCAGTCAGCGCGCTGGTCTCCCTGGGCTACAAGCCGCAGGAGGCGAGCAAAGCGATTACCGCGATTAAAGATAAAAATCTGAGCAGCGAAGACCTGATCCGACGCGCCCTGAAGGGAATGATTTAAGTGATTGAAGCTGATCGTCTGATCACCGCCACGCCTGCACCGCGTGAGCGCGAAGAAGTCCAGGACCGGGCGATTCGTCCTGTCAGCCTGGCCGAATACATCGGCCAGCCGACCGTTCGCGAGCAGATGGAGCTGTTCATCCAGGCTGCACGGGGGCGCAACGAATCCCTCGACCACACGCTGATCTTCGGCCCACCAGGTCTGGGTAAAACCACGCTGGCGAACATCATCGCCCAGGAAATGGGCGTGTCGATCAAGAGCACTTCCGGCCCTGTACTCGAGCGGCCGGGTGATCTGGCGGCGTTATTGACCAACCTCGAACCGCATGACGTGCTGTTCATCGATGAAATCCATCGCCTGTCGCCAATCGTCGAAGAAGTGCTGTACCCGGCGATGGAAGATTTTCAGCTCGATATCATGATCGGTGAAGGGCCGGCGGCGCGTTCGATCAAGCTTGATCTGCCGCCGTTCACCCTCGTTGGCGCAACTACGCGTGCGGGCATGCTCACCAACCCGTTGCGCGACCGTTTTGGCATCGTCCAGCGTCTGGAGTTTTACAGCACCGCCGATCTGTCGACGATTGTCAGTCGTTCGGCGAGCATTCTTGGCTTGCCGCTGGATCCGGAAGGTGCGTTCGAGATCGCGCGTCGCGCCCGTGGTACGCCGCGGATTGCCAACCGTTTGCTGCGCCGCGTGCGGGATTTTGCCGAAGTCCGCGCCAAGGGCCATATCACCAAGGCAGTGGCCGATCTGGCGCTGAATCTGCTGGATGTCGACGAACATGGCTTCGATCATCAGGACCGGCGACTGCTGTTGACCATGATCGAAAAATTCGACGGTGGACCGGTGGGTATCGACAGTCTGGCGGCGGCGATCAGCGAAGAGCGCCACACCATTGAAGACGTGCTCGAGCCGTATCTGATCCAGCAGGGTTACATCATGCGCACACCGCGCGGCCGGGTCGTGACTCGTCACGCGTATCTGCACTTTGGTTTAAACATTCCGACACGAATGGGCGAGATGCCCGTGGTAGACGAGTTTCTCGATGCTGCGGACGATTAATACACATTGCGTGCCGATTTATTCCGGGTTTGTGCTGTCCGACGACGGTACTTTCGCGATAAAGCCGCAGATCGATGAAAAACAGTTGCCTGGCTGGATTGGCAACCCGAGGAGTAAGCACTAGAGTATGCGCGCGCAAAACGGGTTAGAGCCGTTCGCACATCGTTGTCGCGTTTATTACGAGGACACCGATGCGGGCGGCATCGTGTATTACGTTAATTACCTCAAGTTTATGGAACGGGCTCGAACCGAGCGGCTGCGTGAACTGGGCTTTGCCCAATCGCAGTTGGCAGGGGAGGATCTGTTGTTTGTCGTGCATTCCAGCGAAGCGCGTTACCACGCGCCGGCGCGACTGGACGACGAGCTTCTGGTAAGCGCTGAAGTAATCGAATTGAACCGTGCCAGCCTGCGCTTTAAACAGCAGGTCAGGCGGGCGACGGATAATGTGCTGCTCTGCGAAGGGCAGTTTTTGGTGGCCTGCGTGCGCACCGACAGTTTGAAACCCCGGGCCCTTCCCGAAGACTTGCGTGCGGCTTTCGCCAGCGCGGTCGGCACGGGTACACACTCAAAGCAGGAGATAAAGCGTGGAAGCTAACGTCGTCGACCATTCCTCCATGTGGAGCCTGGTCAGCAATGCCAGCATCGTGGTGCAGTTGGTAATGTTGATCCTGGTGGCCGCATCGGTGACCTCATGGATCATGATCTTTCAGCGCAGCAATCTGCTGCGCGCCGGTCGACGCGCCCTGGAGAGCTTCGAAGAGCGCTTCTGGTCGGGTATCGATCTGTCCAAACTCTACCGCCAGGCTGGCAGCAATCCTGATCCGGATTCGGGCGTGGAGCAGATCTTCCGTGCCGGTTTCAAGGAATTCTCCCGTCTGCGTCAGCAGCCAGGCGTTGATCCTGAGGCGGTGATGGAAGGTGTGGCGCGTGCCATGCGCGTAGCTATTTCGCGTGAAGAAGAGAAGCTCGAGCAGAGCCTGCCGTTCCTCGCCACCGTAGGTTCCGTCAGCCCGTACATCGGTCTGTTCGGTACGGTGTGGGGCATCATGAACTCCTTCCGTGGCCTGGCCACTGCCCAGCAAGCGACCCTCGCCACTGTGGCTCCGGGTATCGCCGAAGCCCTGATCGCTACGGCGATCGGCCTGTTTGCGGCAATCCCTGCGGTAATCGCTTACAACCGTTTTGCTGCCCGCAGCGAAACCCTGCTGGGCCGTTACTACACCTTCGCCGATGAATTCCAGGCGATCCTGCACCGCAAAGTGCACACCAGCGAAGAATAAGCAGGTAATTTCCAATGGCTTTAATCGCTCGAGCTCGCAAAAAGCGCAAGCCGGTCGCCGAGATGAACGTAGTGCCATACATCGACGTGATGTTGGTACTGCTGGTCATCTTCATGGTGACCGCGCCGATGCTCAATCAGGGCGTGAAAGTTGATCTGCCCAAGGTTTCCAGCGAAGCCTTGCCGCAGGACAACAACACCCAGGTCCTGACCATTTCGATCAAGGCTGACAAGACCTACTACTGGAACCTTGGCAGCGAAGTCGACACCGAGAAGCAACAGGACAGGGCCATGACCCTGCCGCAGATGACCAGCGCGGTGACAAAAATCATCGCTGCCGGCAACGGTAACGGCAAGCGTACCCAAGTGTTCATTCGTGGCGACAAGACTGTCGATTACGGTTCCGTCATGGGCGCCATGGGCGGGTTGCAGAAAGCCGGGGTCGGTAATGTTGGCTTGATTACCGAGGCCCCCTGATGCAGCCACTGCGAGAGCCGTCTGCCTCGGAAAGCTTCTTCTGGCCTAGTGTCTGGGCGATTGTCTTGCACGTGCTGGTATTCGGCATGCTGTTCGTCAGTTTCGCTTTTACACCTGAGCTGCCGCCGGCCAAGCCGATTGTCCAGGCGACCTTGTATCAACTGAAATCGAAAAGTCAGGCGACCACCCAGACCAATCAGAAGATTGCGGGTGAGGCGAAGAAATCCGCCGCGCGTCAGACCGAAGTCGAGCAGATGGAACAGAAAAAGGTCGAGCAGGAAGAGATCAAGGCCGCTGCGGAACAAAAGAAAGAAGAAGCGGCTCAAAAAGCCGAGGAAGCCAAGAAGGCCGACGAGTCGAAAAAAGCGGACGAGGCGAAGAAGGCTGATGAAGCCAAGAAAGCCGACGAAGCCAAGAAGACCGCCGAAGCCAAAAAGGCTGAAGAGAAACAATTGGCTGATATAGCCAAGAAGAAATCTGAAGAAGAAGCCAAAAAGGCTGCTGAAGAAGAGGCCAAGAAAGCCGCTGCTGAAGAAGCCAAGAAGAAGATCGTCGAAGACGCGAAGAAGAAAGCCGCCGAAGACGCCAAGAAGAAAGCTGAAGCTGAAGAGGCGAAGAAGAAAGTCGCCGAAGACGCGAAGAAGAAAGCTGCTGCCGACGCTGCGAAGAAAAAAGCGCAGGAAGCGGCCCGTAAATCGACCGAAGACAAAAAGGCTCAGGCCTTGGCCGATTTGCTTTCCGACACGCCGCAGCGCCAGCAAGCCTTGGCCGATGAGCAGGGTGACGAAGTCGCGGGCAGTTTCGATGACCTGATTCGTGCGCGAGCAGCGGAAGGTTGGGCACGTCCTCCTTCGGCACGCAAAGGCATGACGGTCGTGCTGCAAATCGGCATGTTGCCGGACGGTACGGTGACTTCGGTCGGCGTGGCCAAATCCAGTGGCGACGGTCCGTTCGATGCTTCGGCAGTCGCGGCGGTCAAGAATATTGGACGTTTGACGGAAATGCAGGGAATGAAGCCGAGCGATTTCGCTCCGTATCGTTCATTCAAGATGACATTCACACCTGAGGATCTAGCCTTGTGAGAAACCTTCTTCGAGGAATGCTGGTCGTGATCTGCTGTATGGCAGGTTTCGCGGCAGCAGATGAAAAGAACATTCTGGTCACCAGCGGCAGCGATCGGGCTACTCCGATTGCGGTCGTACCGTTCGCCTTCCAGGGCGGTGCGGTACTGCCGGACGACATGGCTGAAATCATTGGTAACGATTTGCGTAACTCGGGCTACTACTCGCCGATTCCAAAGCAAAACATGATCAGCCAGCCAAGCCAGCCGAGCGAAATCATCTTCCGTGACTGGAAGGCGGTGGGTGCTCAATACATGATGGTCGGCAGCATTGTGCCGGCCGGCGGCCGGCTGCAAGTGCAGTGGGCATTGTTCAACGTGGCGACCGAGCAGAAAGTCGCTGACGGCAGTGTCTCCGGTACTACCGAGCAACTGCGCGACATGGCGCACTTCATCTCCGACCAGTCGTTCGAAAAGCTCACCGGTATCCAGGGTGCGTTTTCGACGCGTCTGCTGTATGTAACGGCTGAACGCTTCTCCGAGAAGAACACCCGTTACACCCTGCAGCGTTCGGACTATGACGGTGCCCGCGCTGTGACTCTGTTGCAATCGCGCGAGCCAATCCTGTCGCCGCGTTTCGCACCGGACGGCAAGCGCATTGCCTATGTGTCGTTCGAGCAGAAGCGTCCGCGGATCTTCATGCAGAACATCGACACCGGTCGCCGTGAGCAGATCACCAACTTCGAAGGCCTGAATGGCGCACCAGCGTGGTCGCCGAATGGTGATCGCCTGGCGTTCGTACTGTCGAAAGACGGTAACCCGGACATCTACGTGATGAATCTGGCTTCGCGTCAGATCAACCGCGTCACTGCAGGTCCTGGCATCAACACCGAACCGTACTGGGGCAAGGATGGTTCGACCATCTACTTCACCTCGGACCGTGGCGGCAAACCGCAGATCTACAAAACCAGCGCAAGTGGCGGCGGTGCGGAGCGAGTGACCTTTATTGGTAACTACAACGCCAACCCTAAGCTTTCGGCGGATGAAAAGACCCTGGTGATGATCCATCGTCAGGACGGATTCACTAATTTCAAGGTGGCAGCCCAGGATTTGCAGCGCGGAAGTGTAAAAATCCTAACTGATAGCACTCTGGACGAGTCACCTACTGTTGCGCCCAACGGCACCATGGTAATCTACGCCACCCGCCAACAGGGCCGGGGAGTCTTGATGCTCGTGTCCATTAATGGACGCGTTAGGCTCCCGCTTCCTACCGCTCAAGGCGAAGTCAGAGAACCGTCCTGGTCCCCTTACCTGAAGTGAGCGGGCGCTACACGTTTTACTTAACACACTGGGGTTCATTAGGAGTTTCACGATGGAAATGCTGAAGTTTGGTAAATTTGCTGCGCTGGCTCTGGCCATGGCTGTAGCTGTAGGTTGCTCGTCCAAAGGCGGCGACAACGCCGGTGAAGGCGCTGTTGATCCAAACGCTGGTTACGGCGCAAACACTGGTGCCGTTGACGGTTCCCTGAGCGAAGAAGCTGCTCTGCGCGCAATCACCACCTTCTACTTCGAATACGACAGCTCGGACCTGAAGCCAGAAGCCATGCGCGCTCTGGACGTTCACGCCAAAGACCTGAAAGCAAACGGCGCTCGCGTTGTTCTGGAAGGCAACACCGACGAACGTGGTACTCGTGAGTACAACATGGCACTGGGCGAGCGTCGTGCGAAAGCCGTTCAACGCTACCTGGTACTGCAAGGTGTTTCCCCAGCTCAGCTGGAACTGGTTTCCTACGGCGAAGAGCGTCCAGTTGCTACCGGCAACGACGAGCAGTCCTGGGCTCAAAACCGTCGCGTCGAACTGCGTAAGTAATTCGATATGCGAACGTGCCGTCGTGCTGTAACTGTTTTGGCTCTCAGCCTCGCGCCGCTTGCGGCGTGGGCTGCGGTTCCTGTGGTCGATGACAACTCCGGTTATAACAATAGCGGGAGCAGTTATCCGCCTGCGGGTTACGGTACGAACGGCGCCTATGCCGGGGGAGCGGCTTCGGCCCCTGCCTCGGCAAACGGCATGCTGTTCAACCAATTGCAACAGATGCAGGATCAGATCTCGCGCCAGCAAGGCGTGATTGAAGAACTGCAGAATCAGGTTGCGCGCATGAAGCAAGAATCCCTGGAGCGATACCAGGATCTTGATCGGCGCATAGGATCCGGTGCTGCACCTGCCGCGACTCCCGAGAATTCTTCTGCCGGTGGCGATGCAAGTGCTGCTGCCGGTGCTGCCGCTGGAGCCGGGGCTGCTGCCGCCCAGGCGCCTGCCGCAGGTGGTGAGCCGGCTGATCCGGCCAAAGAGAAGCTGTATTACGATGCCGCTTTCGACCTGATCAAAGCCAAGGATTTCGACAAGGCCAGCCAGGCTTTCAGCGCTTTCCTGCGTAAATACCCGAACAGCCAATACGCGGGCAATGCCCAGTACTGGTTGGGCGAAGTGAACCTGGCCAAAGGCGATCTGCAAGGTGCAGGTCAGGCGTTTGCCAAGGTTTCGCAGCTCTATCCAAAGCACAACAAAGTGCCGGATTCGCTGTACAAGCTCGCTGATGTAGAGCGCCGCCTCGGTCACACCGACAAGGTCAAAGGCATTCTGCAACAGGTGGTGGCCCAATACCCGGGCACTTCCGCCGCTCAGTTGGCCCAACGCGATCTGCAGCGCATGTAAGGCTGTTTGAACCGATTCGAAGAAACCCGCACTTGTTGCGGGTTTTTTCGTTAGAATTCACGCCCTTTTTCTGAAACACGCTTCTTGTGGTCTACGCGTTGGCGGGATTGCTTGAAGTGCCTGACGGAGGCGGACAGCCTGTTTAGCTGTTACGCCCGTGGCGACTATGCAAGACACATTGAGAATCACCGAAGTTTTCTACTCTTTGCAGGGGGAAACGCGGACTGCCGGGCTGCCCACTGTTTTTGTGCGCCTGACCGGTTGCCCTCTGCGTTGCCAATACTGCGACAGCGCCTATGCCTTCAGCGGCGGCACGATTCGCACTCTCGACGACATCCTCGAACAAGTGGCCGGTTTCCGTCCGCGCTATGTGTGTGTCACCGGTGGCGAGCCGCTCGCGCAGCCCAACGCCATTCCGTTGCTCAAACAGCTTTGTGATGCCGGTTACGAAGTTTCGCTGGAAACCAGCGGCGCCCTCGACGTCTCCGCAGTCGATCCGCGCGTAAGCCGCGTAGTCGACCTGAAGACCCCAGGCTCCAAAGAAGCGCATCGCAACCGTTACGAAAATATCGAGCTGTTGACCCCTAACGATCAGGTGAAGTTTGTCATCTGTTCGCGGGAAGACTATGACTGGGCAGTATCGAAGCTGATCCAGTACGGTCTTGAGCGGCGTGCCGGCGAAGTATTGTTTTCCCCAAGTCACCACGACCTGAACGCTCGGGATCTGGCGGACTGGGTGGTGGCGGACAATCTGCCGGTGCGTTTGCAACTGCAGCTGCATAAATATCTGTGGAATGACGAGCCGGGGCGCTGAAATGACTGAACAACTGAACACTGGCGAAAGACGTGCGGTAATCCTGCTCTCCGGTGGCCTGGACTCGGCAACTGTCGTGGCCATGGCCCGCGCTGAAGGCTACGCCTGCTACACCATGAGTTTCGATTACGGCCAGCGCTCGCACGCTGAACTGCATGCCGCTGCGCGTGTTTCCCGTGATCTGGGGGCGGTTGAGCACAAAGTGATTGGCCTGAATCTGGATGGCATGGGCGGCTCGGCCCTGACCGACACCAGCATCGACATTCCAGAAGCGCTGGGTGAAGGCATTCCGGTCACTTACGTGCCAGCGCGCAACACGGTGTTCCTGTCGCTGGCACTGGGTTGGGCTGAGGTGCTTGGCGCGCGCGACATCTTCATTGGTGTCAACGCAGTGGACTATTCGGGCTACCCGGATTGCCGTCCGGAGTTCATCGAGTCTTTCGAGCGCATGGCCAATCTGGCGACCAAGGCTGGCGTGGAAGGCAACGGTTTCCGCATTCAAGCGCCGCTGCAAAACCTGAGCAAGGCGCAGATTGTTCAGGAGGGCGTGAAGCTCGGCGTGAATTACGCGTTGACGGTTTCCTGCTACCAGGCTGATGACGAAGGCCGTGCGTGCGGTAAATGCGACAGCTGCCGTCTGCGTTCCGAGGGCTTTGCGGCCGCCGGAATCAGCGACCCAACACCTTATTTCTGATTTATTTCAAAAAAGGTGTTGAATAGTCCTTAAAAATCAGTATTATACGCGCCACCACACAGCGGGTCGTTAGCTCAGTTGGTAGAGCAGTTGGCTTTTAACCAATTGGTCGTAGGTTCGAATCCCACACGACCCACCATTTTTGGCGGTTTAGAAAATCCGGAAGGCCCACGCAAGTGAGGATTTCCGGGTTTTTTTTTGCCTGCAATTCCGACATATCTCCAATCCTGCTCCGCGTCATGACGCAGGTCAGAATCATCTTTTGTATCAACGGGATATTCTGTAGCCTTGCGCAGCTTCAACGCTGTCCGTGCCTGATATAAATCACTCTCCCGGCGGTACCCTCAAGCGGTCCGGAGCCGGGTGTATACTCGACTTTCGCGCGAACGCGCCTGCAGGTCTTGCGAACATGACGCAGATTTCCGAACGCCTTCTGGTTCAAGCCCACCTCGACGCCAAACAGCCCAAACCGCTGACGCCCGAGGAAGAGGCGCATTACCGTTCTGCCATCGCCGCCGAGCTCAAGGCTCAGGACGCGGTGCTGGTTGCCCACTTCTATTGCGATCCGATCATTCAGGCCCTGGCCGAAGAAACCGGTGGCTGCGTCTCCGACTCTCTGGAGATGGCCCGCTTCGGCAACGCCCATCCGGCCAAGACCGTCGTGGTTGCCGGCGTGAAGTTCATGGGCGAGACCGCGAAAATTCTCAACCCGGAAAAACGCGTGCTGATGCCGACCCTTGAGGCGACTTGCTCGCTGGACCTCGGTTGCCCGGTCGATGAGTTCTCGGCGTTCTGCGATCAGCATCCGGAGCGCACGGTGGTGGTGTACGCCAACACTTCCGCAGCGGTCAAAGCCCGGGCTGACTGGGTGGTGACATCCAGCTGCGCGCTGGAGATCGTCGAGAGCCTGATGGACAACGGCGAAACCATCATTTGGGGCCCGGACAAGCATCTGGGCACCTACATTCAGCGCAAGACCGGCGCCGACATGCTGTTGTGGGACGGTGCCTGTATCGTCCACGAGGAATTCAAATCCAAGCAGCTTGAAGACATGAAGGCGCTGTATCCGGACGCAGCGATTCTGGTGCACCCGGAGTCGCCGACTGCGGTGATCGAACTGGCGGATGCCGTCGGTTCCACCAGTCAGCTGATTGCCGCTGCGCAATCGCTGCCGAACAAGACCCTGATCGTCGCCACTGACCGCGGCATCTTCTACAAGATGCAGCAGCTGTGCCCGGACAAGGTCTTCATCGAGGCGCCAACCGCCGGTAATGGCGCAGCCTGCCGCAGTTGCGCACATTGCCCGTGGATGGCCATGAACACGCTTGAGCGCACGCTCAAGTGCTTGCAAGAGGGGACTGGCGAGATCTTCGTTGATCCGGCGCTGATTCCCCAGGCGATTCGCCCGCTCAAGCGCATGCTGGATTTCACTCAGGCTGCGCGGCTGAAGTTGGCCGGTAACGCCTGATTCCCCGCTGTTGTGGCGAGGGAGCAAGCTCCCTCGCCACAGTGATCGGTGACGCTACTTTTGTTTCTTCGGTACCCGCACTACCTGGGTATCGGAGTAGATGTCATGCCAAGTGCGCTTCTGCTTGTCATACAGCGACCAGAAGAATCCCAACCCAACGCACAGCCACGACGCAATCGACACCATGAAGCGCAGCAGCGCCTGCCACAGGCTGATCGCCGTGCCGTCGGCGTTCTGCACGCGAATGCCCCACACCTGCATCCCCAGCGTCTGCCCGCCATGGGTCCAGAACTTGGCGAAGAAGCCAAACAGCACCAGCACCAGCACGGTGGAATACAGCGGATCGCCATCCAGTTGCCCGGCATCGGTCAACACCCGCAGGCGCTCTTCGCCAATGATTGCAGCCTGAATCATCTTGTAAATGCCGCCAGTGACAATCAGCAGGGCAGTGCACAGCAGAAAGTCATAGAACATCGCTGCCAGGCGCCGGCCGAGGCCCACGGTTGGGAAATCGCCCTGTGGAACGAGCAGGTGTTTCGACATGGCAGCCTCTGGACGGAAAGTTAGCCGGCATTTTACGGATTCGCGCGCACAAAAAAGCCCCTGATATCAATATCAGGGGCTTTTTCGTTACAGAAGGTTAGGCTTCTGCTTGTACTTCGTCAGCCTGCATGCCTTTTTGGCCCTGCACCGCCACGAAGGTGACTTTCTGGCCTTCTTTCAGGCTCTTGAAGCCGTTGCCCTGAATGGCGCGGAAATGCACGAACAGATCCGGACCGCTTTCTGGAGTGATGAAACCAAAACCTTTCTCGTCGTTAAACCACTTGACGGTACCGCTCTGACGTGTGGACATTTCTTATTCCTTTGACGCATAAATTGATGACAGCCTCTTTCCCATGAAAGAGTACTGGGGCTGGTTGCAGGAGAGTAAGAAAACGTCGAGCGGGATGTAGCTAACTTGTAGGCTACTGCCCAGGTCACGATTCAAAGCTGACCCATGCAAACACAGTGGACAAACTTTACGCCAACTACCAAAGAAAAAACAAGCCCCGCGAAGGCCCCGGTTTTACTGTGCCTGCTGGTAGTTAGTTGTTCACTGGACTGAGCTTATTCGATTGAAGTGTTCAATTGTTTTCGAACGTTATAAGCCGGGTTCATATTCGAATCGATGTATAGCCGCTGCACTATTTTATGGCGATTGCGTTACACATTAGTGCACGCATAACGCAATCGCGTTACTTATAGAAACAGTCAATCAACCACGATAGTAGCGTTGCGCAACAAATGGCATTTTGCTTACAAGCAGCGGCACCTTTTTCCCACGGACGATTGCCCAGACTGGCGTATCAAGGGTGATATAGGCGCTGTCGATGTAACCCATCGCCAGAGGTGCACCCAGGGTCGGACCGAAACCGCCGCTGCACACGCTGCCGATGATCTCGCCCGCTTCGTTGACGATTTCCGCGCCTTCGCGGACCGGTGTGCGTTCCTGGGGCAGCAGACCCACGCGTTTGCGCACCACGCCGTTCTGTTGTTGGGCGAAGATAGTGTCAGCGCCGGGGAAACCGCCGGCGCGTGCACCGTCAGCGCGCCGTGGCTTGGAGATTGCCCACAGCAGGCTGGCTTCGATTGGCGTGGTTTCAGTGTTCATGTCATGGCCGTACAGGCACAGACCGGCTTCCAGGCGCAGCGAGTCGCGCGCGCCGAGGCCGATGGCTGCCACTTCAGGTTCGGCCAGCAGGGCGCGGGCGAGTTTTTCTGCGTCGGCGGCTGGCACCGAGATTTCGAAGCCGTCTTCACCGGTATAGCCCGAACGGCTGACGAAGCATTCCACGCCGAGCAGTGTCACGCGCTTGAACTGCATGAAAGTCATTTGCGCCACTTCCGGCGCCAGACGCGCGAGCACGGTCACGGCTGCCGGACCTTGCAGAGCAAGCAGGGCGCGTTCTTCGAACAGCGGCTCGATCTTGCACTCAGCGCCGATGTGCTTCTGCAGATGCGCGAGATCCTGATCCTTGCACGCCGCGTTGACCACCAGGAACAGTTCGTCGTTACCGAGGTTGGCGACCATCAGGTCATCGAGGATGCCGCCGGTTTCATTGGTGAACATCGCGTAGCGCTGCATGCCGACCGGCAGGTCGATGATGTCGACTGGCACCAGGGTTTCCAGAGCTTTGGCGGCATTGGCCCCAGTCAGGCGAATCTGGCCCATGTGCGACACGTCGAACAGCCCGGCCTGCTCGCGGGTGTGCTGGTGTTCTTTCATCACGCCCAACGGGTATTGCACCGGCATGTCGTAGCCGGCGAACGGCACCATGCGCGCGCCGAGTTCGATGTGCAGTGCGTGGAGCGGGGTTTTCGACAGTTGTTCGGTGGACATGCGGAACTCCTTGAAATGTTGGTGCAGGGGCAAGATCAAGAGCCCCTCACCCCAGCCCTCTCCCGGAGGGAGAGGGGGCTAGTTTGGTGTTCTCTCCCGAGAGAGGACATTGAGTTGCAGCCCACTCCCTTTGGAGAGGGCGTTAATTACGTGATCAGCATTCGATAATGTTGACCGCCAGACCGCCGCGGGCGGTCTCTTTGTATTTGCTTTTCATGTCGGCGCCGGTCTGGCGCATGGTGCGGATGACTTTGTCGAGGGAGACGAAGTGCTGGCCGTCGCCACGCAATGCCATGCGCACCGCGTTGATCGCTTTCACCGAACCCATCGCGTTGCGCTCGATGCACGGCACTTGCACCAGCCCGCCAATCGGATCGCAGGTCAGACCGAGGTTGTGTTCCATGCCGATTTCGGCGGCGTTTTCCACCTGCGAAACGCTGCCGCCGAGGACTTCACACAAGGCGCCGGCGGCCATCGAGCAAGCGACGCCGACTTCACCCTGACAGCCGACTTCGGCGCCGGAGATCGAAGCGTTTTCCTTGTACAGAATGCCGATCGCGGCAGCGGTCAGCAGAAAGCGCACTACACCGTCTTCATTGGCGCCGGGGATGAAGCGCATGTAGTAATGCAACACTGCCGGGACAATCCCCGCCGCACCGTTGGTGGGCGCTGTAACGACGCGCCCGCCATTAGCGTTCTCTTCGTTGACCGCGAGCGCGTAGAGGTTGACCCAGTCGAGCACTGATAGCGGATCGCGCAGTGCCGATTCCGGGTTCTTGCACAGTTGCCGATGCAGCGCCGCCGCCCGGCGTTTGACCTTCAGCCCGCCCGGTAAAATGCCTTCGTTGCGGCAGCCAGCGGCCACGCAGTCCTGCATCACTTGCCAGATGTTCAGCAGCCCGGCGCGGGTTTCCGCCTCCGGGCGCCAGGCGCTTTCGTTGGTCAGCATCAGTTGGCTGATCGACAGCCCATAGGTTGCGCAATGACTGAGCAAGTCCTTGGCGCTTTTGAACGGGAAAGTCAGCGGTGTCGCGTCTTCGACGATGCGGTCGGCACCGGCCGCGTCCTCATCGACCACGAAGCCACCGCCGACTGAATAATATTCGCGACTGCGGATCTGCAAACCGGCTGCATCGAACGCGCGGAAAATCATGCCATTGGGGTGATAGGCCAGCGGCTTGCGGATCATCGCCAGGTGTTCTTTCTCGTTGAACGCAATGCTGTGTTCACCGAGCAGATTCAATTGTCCGCTGCCACGGATTTGCGCGAGACGTGCGGCGACGGTTTCGGTATCAACGGTGTCCGGGTGTTCACCTTCCAGACCGAGCAGCACGGCTTTGTCGCTACCGTGGCCCTTGCCGGTGGCGCCGAGGGATCCGTACAGCTCAACCCTGACGCTCGCGGTCGCGGACAGCATATTTTCCCGACGCAAGCCTTCGACGAAACGCGCGGCGGCACGCATCGGGCCGACGGTGTGGGAGCTGGAGGGGCCGATGCCAATCTTGAACAGGTCGAACACGCTTAACGACATGAGTTGTTCTCCGGTTTCTTGTTATAGGAATTGGCGGAAATTCAGACTGGGTACATCTACCTGTGGGAGCTGGCTTGCCAGCGATGGCGGTGTGTCAGGCAACAGAGATGGAGACTGATCCACCCTCATCGCTGGCAAGCCAGCTCCCACAGGGAATTGTTTTGTTCTGGAGAAGGGGGCGGGCAAGCCTGCCCCTCATTCCTTAAGCGTAGCTTTCGATCGACGGGCAGGCGCAGACCAGGTTGCGGTCGCCGAACACGTTGTCGACGCGACCGACCGGCGGCCAGTATTTGCCTTCGATCAACGACGCTACCGGGTACACCGCTTGCTCGCGGCTGTACGGGTGCGTCCACTCGCCTACCAATTCGGCGGCCGTGTGCGGTGCGTTTTTCAGCGGGTTGTCTTCCTTGTCCAGTGTGCCGTTTTCCACTGCGCGGATTTCTTCGCGGATGCGGATCATGGCGTCGCAGAAGCGATCCAGTTCTTCCTTGGATTCACTTTCGGTCGGCTCGATCATCAGCGTGCCAGCCACCGGGAACGACATGGTCGGCGCGTGGAAACCAAAGTCGATCAGGCGCTTGGCGACGTCATCGACGCTGATGCCGCTGCTGTCTTTCAACGGACGCAGATCCAGGATGCACTCGTGCGCCACCAGACCGTTGCTGCCGGTGTACAGCACTGGATAGTGCTCTTCCAGGCGACGGGAGATGTAGTTGGCATTGAGGATCGCCAGTTGCGAAGCGCGTTTCAGACCGGCGCCGCCCATCATGCGAATGTACATCCAGGTGATCGGCAGAATGCTCGCGCTGCCGAACGGTGCCGCGCAGACCGCGCCCTCCTTGCGTTGCATATGGCCGTGGCCAGGCAGGAACGGCGTCAGGTGCGATTTCACGCCAATCGGGCCGACACCCGGGCCGCCACCGCCGTGCGGGATGCAGAAGGTTTTGTGCAGGTTCAGGTGCGACACGTCGCCGCCGAACTTGCCCGGTGCGCAGAGGCCGACCATCGCGTTCATGTTGGCGCCGTCGATGTACACCTGGCCGCCGTTGTCATGAATGATCCCGCAGATTTCGCGGATGCCTTCTTCGAACACGCCGTGGGTCGACGGGTAGGTGATCATCAGCGCAGCGAGATGTTCGCGGTGCTCGATGGCCTTGGCGCGCAGGTCTTCGATATCGACGTTGCCACGCGCATCGCACGCGGTCACGACCACGCGCATGCCGGCCATGTTGGCAGTGGCCGGGTTAGTGCCGTGGGCGGACGAGGGGATCAGGCAGATGTCACGACGTTCATCGCCACGACTCTGGTGATAAGCGCGGATCGCCAGCAGACCGGCGTATTCACCTTGCGAACCGGCGTTCGGTTGCAGCGAGATTGCGTCGTAACCGGTAGCGGCGCAGAGCATCGCTTCCAGTTCGTCGGTCAGTTGTTGATAACCGGCACTTTGCTCGGCTGGAGCGAACGGGTGCAGCGCACCGAATTCAGCCCAGGTCACCGGAATCATTTCGCTGGCGGCGTTGAGTTTCATGGTGCACGAACCCAGCGGGATCATGGTGCGATCGAGCGCCAGATCCTTGTCCGCCAGTTTGCGCAGGTAGCGCATCAGCTCGGTTTCCGAGTGATAACGGTTGAACACCGGGTGGCTGAGGATTGGCGACTGACGCAGCAGCGCGGCGGGGATGGTGCTTTCGACCGCAGCGGCCAGAGCAGCAAAGTCCGGCAGAGTTTTGCCGTCAGCGAACAGGCTCCACAGGGTTTCGATGTCGGCGGCGGTGGTGGTTTCATCCACCGACAGACCCAGACGCTGGTCATCGACCACACGCAGGTTGATCTGCTGAGCACGCGCCTTGTCGTGCAGGGCAGCAGTGTTCGCGCCAGTGGCCAGGGTCAGGGTGTCGAAGAAATTCGCTTGCTCGACCTGCAGACCCAAAGCGCTCAGACCCTTGGCCAGAATCGCCGTCAGGTGGTGAATACGATTGGCGATCTGCGTCAGGCCTTTCGGGCCGTGATACACGGCGTACATGCTGGCGATGTTGGCCAGCAGCACTTGCGCGGTGCAGATGTTCGACGTGGCTTTCTCGCGACGGATGTGTTGCTCGCGGGTCTGCATTGCCAGACGTAGCGCCGGTTTGCCGAAGCGGTCAACCGAAACGCCGACCAGACGGCCGGGCATGTCGCGCTTGAACGCGTCTTTAGTCGAGAAGTACGCCGCGTGCGGGCCACCGAAGCCCAGCGGCACGCCAAAGCGTTGTGCGGAACCGATGGCCACGTCAGCGCCGAACTCGCCCGGCGGAGTCAGCAGAGTCAGCGCCAGCAGATCGGCCGCGACGGCGACCAGTGCGTTGGCGGCGTGGAAGCGTTCGGTCAGTTCACGGTAATCGAACACATCACCGTTGCTCGCCGGGTATTGCAGCAGCGCGCCAAAGAACGGCGTCACGTCAGTCAGTTCGCGTTCGTCGCCAACTACCACGTCGATGCCCAGCGGCTCGGCACGGGTGCGCAGCACGTCGAGGGTTTGCGGGTGGCTGTGGATCGAGGCGAAGAACTGGTGGCTGCCCTTGTTCTTGCTCAGGCGTTTGCAGAAGGTCATGGCTTCGGCAGCGGCGGTGGCTTCGTCGAGCAAGGAGGCGTTGGCAATCGGCAGACCGGTGAGGTCGCTGATCAGCGTCTGAAAGTTCAGCAGCGCTTCGAGACGGCCCTGGGAGATTTCTGGCTGGTACGGCGTGTAAGCGGTGTACCAGGCCGGGTTTTCCAGCAGGTTGCGCAGGATCGGCGACGGCGTGTGGCAGTTGTAGTAGCCCTGGCCGATGTAGGTCTTGAACAGCTGATTCTTGCCGGCGATGCCTTTGATCATCGCCAGTGCATCGGCTTCGCTCAGACCGTCGTCCATGCCGAGCACGCTGGTGCCCTTGATGCTTTCCGGAATCACGCTGGCGCTCAAGGCTTCGAGCGAGTCGAAACCGAGGCTGTTGAGCATGGCCTGCTCGTCACCGGCGCGCGGGCCGATGTGACGGGCGATGAATTCGTTTTGGGTGCCGAGATTTACTTGGGTCATGTCAGATTCCTCAGGCTTCGGCTTGGGCTTTGATCAGACGGTCGTAGGCGTCTTGATCAAGCAGTTTGCCGACAGCGGCGGCGTCGCTTGGCTGGAAGCGGAAGAACCAGCCTTGGCCCAGCGGATCTTCGTTGACCAGTTCCGGGCTGGCGTCCAGCGCCGGATTGACTTCGAGCACTTCGCCATCGAGCGGCATGTACACGCCGCTGGCGGCTTTCACCGATTCGACGGTGGCGGCTTCAGCGCCTTTGTCGTAAGCCTGCAGCTCAGGCAGTTGCACGAACACCACGTCGCCCAAGGCGTTCTGCGCGAAAGCGGTGATACCGACGGTGACGGAACCGTCAGCTTCGGCGCGCAGCCATTCGTGATCTTCAGTGAAACGCAACTCGCTCATGGAAACTCCTCAGGGGCCAGACTCGTCTGGTGGACGCGGTGGAATACTCGGGCGCAGAGGCCCTTATTTATGAGGGTTGGGTTAGCAAGATTGCGGCCAAGGTTAAAAAGTCTATATGAATCAGCTGGTTAGAAATCTTAGGCGGAAATGTTTAACCAAGGGCTGTAGCGATATCGCTACAGCATGGGGCGAGGAAAAAAGCTGAAGCGGATCAAAGCCTTGCACAGCAGTGATCGGAGGAGGGTGGAACGATATCGTTCCGCTGTAGCGCTTTCAGTACAGATGGAGGTCGTTTTTGACGCAGATGCTTAGGTGACCACAAAAATCTGTGGGAGCTGGCTTGCCAGCGATTGGGATGTGTCAGTCACCTTCATTGTTGACTGTGCCGACGTCATCGCTGGCAAGCCAGCTCCCACAGGGCCTTATGTCGTTGCTAAGGTTTGTTGGGGATGCCGTACTTGCGCAGTCGGTGGGCGATTGCGGTATGCGAGGTTTGCAGGCGACTGGCGAGTTGGCGGGTCGAGGGATAGCTCACGTAGAGCTTTTCCAGCAGCGTTTTTTCGAAAGCTTCAACCGCTTGTTCGAGACTGTCGACATCGCTGTCAGTCTGCCGCGCCACGGAGGTGCCGGCGATGTCGAGGTCGCCAATGTCCACCAGGCTGCTTTCGCAAATCGCGGCGGCGCGGAAGATCACGTTCTGCAACTGGCGCACGTTGCCCGGCCAGCGATTGCCCAGCAGCGCCGGATAGGTGCCGGGGGCGAGACGACAGACCGGTCGCTGAATCTGCGCGCAGGCCTGCTGCATGAAATAGCGCGCCAGCAACAGAATGTCCTGACCGCGTTCGCGCAGCGGCGGCACTTCGACGTTGAGTACGTTGAGCCGGTAGAACAGGTCTTCGCGGAACGTGCCTTCGCTGACCATTTTTTCCAGATCGCGGTGGGTCGCGCTGAGGATGCGCACGTTGACCTTCACTTCACGATCTCCGCCGACCCGACGGAAGCTGCCGTCGTTGAGAAAGCGCAGCAGTTTGGCCTGCAAGTACGGCGACATCTCGCCGATCTCGTCGAGAAAAACTGTGCCTTGGTTGGCCAGTTCCATAAGTCCCGGTTTGCCACCGCGTTGTGCGCCAGTGAAGGCGCCGGGGGCGTAGCCAAACAGCTCGCTCTCGGCGAGATTCTCCGGCAGGGCCGCGCAGTTCAGCGCGAGAAACGGCGCACTGTGCCGTGCACTGATCGCATGACAGGCGCGCGCTACCAGCTCTTTGCCTGTGCCGGTTTCGCCTTGAATCAGTAACGGCGCATCAAGCGCTGCGACGCGCTGAGCGCGGGCCTTGAGCGTGCGAATGGCCGGGGATTCGCCGAGCAGCGCATCGAAACCTTCGGCGTGGTCGTGGTGCAGCGCCGAGAGCTGTTCGCCGATGCGGTTCGGTTGATACAGCGTCAGCAGGGCGCCGGCGTCAGTGATCGGCGTGGCATCCAGCAGCAAGGTCTGGCCGTTGACGGTGATCTCGCGCAGCGGCAGGCGGAAACCGTATTCGAGCAAGGTATCGAGCAGGCCCGGATCGTTGAACAGTTCAGAGACGCTTTCGCCCGCCGGTTCGCGGCCGTACAGGGCGATCAATGCCGGGTTGGCCAGCAGCACCTTGCCAGCGCTGTCGAGCGCGAGCACCGGATCGGTCATCGCCGCGAGCAGGGCGTCAAGCTGCAAGTGCCGGCGCTGGCCGGGCAGGATGTCGACCACCGTTACCGCTTCGACGCCAAGCACGCGAAACAGGGCATCTTTGAGCTCTTCGAGCACATCCGGACTCAGCGTCGGGGCGTCGATGTAGACGTTCGGCGGGACCATTTCCACCGCATCCAGATTGAGGTTGCGCCCACCGAGCAGGGCCAGGACTTCCTGGGTGATGCCGACGCGGTCGATGAAACTGACGTGGATACGCATGGGGCGGATTTGGGTTCTGGATTGCGGAGGGTGGCAAGTATGCCTTAAATCAAAAGCCCCCTCATCGGATCGCCGCCCGCCCAGCCCTCTCCCTCGGGGAGAGGGAGCTGACCGAGATGTCTGACGCTATACATCGACCTGAGAAATCGAGTCGATTATGGATTCGGCAAAGCACGATCAGGTCGACGGATTTCCAGAGCATCCCCCAATCAGTCCCCTCTCCCTTGGGAGAGGGCTAGGGTGAGGGGCTTTTCAGGTTCACTCCAGATGTTCGGGTTTAACCGGATCCCCCGATTTCATATTCAACTGCACCCGCACGTCCTCAAACATCAGGTCGTAGTACTTGTGACTCGAACCGAGGCTGCTGTGCGCTTTGGGGATGCCGTTCTTTTCCAGGATTTTTGTGACGTTGCTGGCGAAGTTGTACGCCTGGTCCTTGGGCAGGAAGAACGTTTCCTTCACGTCCTTGCCTTCGATCGAACCATGCAGTGTGAACTGCATCCCTTTGCCTTCTTTGGCGTCCTGTACGACTTCATAGTCAAGGTGCAAGTCGTAGCTGACATCATCCTTGGTCAGAGCGTGACGCTCGAAGTGCAAATGTCCCGGGTCGAACGTTGCCATTGCTGTTTCTCCTCACAAATAAGTAATGCCAGGTTTCGCCGTGCTGATGCGTGTACCGGCCGTGCCCTGGACAATCGCTTCGATGTCCGCCAGCGAACCGATCACCGCGACCTTGCCAGTATTGCGGGCGAATTCGCAAGCTGCCTGGACCTTCGGCCCCATCGAGCCGGCGGCGAAACCGAGGCGTTCAAGTTCATCCGGGTGGGCCTGGGCGATGGCTTTCTGGGTCGGTTTGCCGAAGTCGATGAACGCCGCGTTGACGTCGGTGGCGATCACCAGCAAATCACTTTCAAGCTGTTCGGCGAGCAGCGCCGAGCACAGATCTTTATCGATCACCGCTTCGATGCCTTTGAGATTGCGGTTCTCGTCGTACATGGTCGGAATGCCGCCGCCACCCGCGCAAATCACGATGCTGCCCTTGTCCAGCAGCCACTTGATCGGGCGGATTTCGAAGATGCGTTTTGGTCGTGGACTGGCCACTACACGACGATACTTGTCGCCATCGGGAGCAATCGCCCAGCCTTTTTCGGCGGCGAGTTTTTCTGCGTCGGCCTTGGTGTAGACCGGGCCGATCGGCTTGGTCGGGTTCTTGAAGGCCGGGTCGTTGGCGTCGACTTCGACTTGCGTCAGGAGCGTGGCGAACGGGACTTCGAAGTCCAGCAGGTTGCCCAGTTCCTGTTCGATGATGTAGCCGATCATGCCTTCGGTTTCCGCGCCGAGCACGTCCAGCGGGTAGGGTGCGACCGAGGTGTAGGCGGCGGCTTGCAGCGACAGCAGGCCAACTTGCGGGCCATTGCCGTGGGCGATGACCAGTTGGTTGCCGGGATAAATCTTGGCGATTTGCTCGGTGGCGATGCGGATGTTGGCGCGCTGATTGTCAGCGGTCATCGGTTCACCACGGCGGAGCAGGGCGTTACCGCCCAGAGCTACGACGATACGCATGGTGCATGTCCTTCTAGAAAACAGTGAATTCGTGCAGGACGAATGCGATCCCTGTGGGAGCCGGGCTTGCCCGCGATGGCGGTGTATCAGTCAGTATTTCTGTCGGCTGACACACCGCTATCGCTGGCAAGCCAGCTCCCACAGTGATCGTGTCGATCAATTAGATATCCGCCAACGCCGACACCAGAATCGCCTTGATGGTGTGCATGCGGTTTTCCGCTTGCTCGAAGGCGATGTTGGCCGGGGATTCGAACACCTCTTCGGTGACTTCGACGCCATTGGCCAGGTGCGGATAGCGTGCGGCGATGTCTTTGCCGACCTTGGTTTCGCTGTTGTGGAACGCCGGCAGGCAGTGCATGAATTTCACCCGTGGGTTGCCGGAGGCTTTCATCATGTTGCTGTTGACCTGGTACGGCAGCAGTTGCTCGATGCGCTCGTCCCACGCTTCCACCGGCTCACCCATCGACACCCAGATATCGGTGTGAATGAAGTCCACGCCCTTGACCGCTTCTTTCGGGTCTTCGGTGATGGTGATGCGCGCGCCGCTTTCTTCGGCGAATTCTTTGCATTGCGCGATGAAGTCAGCGTGCGGCCACAGCGCTTTCGGCGCGGCGATGCGCACGTCCATGCCGAGTTTGGCGCCGATCATCAACAGCGAGTTGCCCATGTTGTAACGGGCGTCGCCGAGGTAGGCGTAGCTGATGTCGTGCATCGGCTTGTCACTGTGTTCGCGCATGGTCAGCACGTCGGCGATCATTTGGGTCGGGTGGAATTCAGCGGTCAGACCGTTGAACACCGGCACGCCGGCGAACTTGGCCAGCTCTTCGACGATTTCCTGTTCGAAGCCACGGTACTCGATGGCGTCAAACATGCGGCCCAAAACGCGGGCGGTGTCTTTCATGCTTTCTTTGTGGCCAATCTGCGACGACACCGGGTCGATGTAGGTGACGTGAGCACCCTGGTCGTGGGCCGCGACTTCGAAAGCGCAACGGGTACGGGTCGAAGTTTTTTCGAAGATCAGCGCGATGTTCTTGCCTTGCAGGTGCGGACGCTCGGTGCCGGTGTACTTGGCGCGTTTGAGGTCGCGGGACAGGTCGATCAGGTAGTTGAGCTCGCGAGTGGTGTGGTGCATCAAGCTCAGCAAGCTGCGGTTACGCATATTAAAAGCCATGATGGATCTCCTTGGGTTTCGGTTATCCGCCTGCTTCACGCCGGATAGGCGCGAAGCAGGGCATACAAATCAATAGTCGATTGGGTCGCGAATGATCGGGCAGGTCATGCAGTGACCGCCGCCACGGCCGCGACCGAGTTCACCGGCGCTGATGGTGATCACCTCGACCCCGGCCTTGCGCAGCAGGGTGTTGGTGTAGGTGTTGCGGTCGTAGCCGATGACCACGCCCGGCTCCACGGCCACCACGTTGTTGCCGTCGTCCCACTGCTCGCGTTCGGCGGCGAAGCTGTTGCCGCCGGTCTCCACCACGCGCAGCTTCGGCAGGTTGAGCGCAGCAGCCACGGTGTCGAGGAAGCTGCTTTCTTCACGGCGGATGTCGATGCCGCCCTGTTTGCTTTCGTCAGGACGCAGGGTGAACGCGACGATCTGATTCACCACTTCCGGGAAAATCGTCACCAGGTCGCGGTCGCAGAAGCTGAACACGGTGTCGAGGTGCATCGCTGCGCGGGATTTCGGCAGGCCGGCAACGATGACTTTTTCCACGGCCTTGTTCTTGAACAGGTTCAGCGCCAGTTGGCCGATGGCCTGACGCGACGAACGTTCGCCCATGCCGATCAACACCACGCCGTTGCCGATCGGCATCACGTCGCCGCCCTCAAGGGTCGAGCTGCCGTGTTCCTTGTCCGGGTCGCCGTACCAGATTTCGAATTCGGCGTTGGTGAATTGCGGGTGGAATTTGTAGATGGCGGTGGCCAGCAAAGTTTCCTGACGGCGCGCCGGCCAGTACATCGGGTTCAGGGTCACGCCACCGTAGATCCAGCAGGTAGTGTCGCGGGTGAATTGGGTGTTGGGCAGCGGCGGCAGAATGAAGCTGGAGTGGCCGAGGAAGTCGCGGAACATCTGAATGGTCTTGCCGCCGAAACTGTCCGGCAGATCATCGGCAGACACGCCACCAATCAGGAACTCGGCGATGTGCCGTGGTTCGAGGCTTTTCAGCCAGGATTTGACTTCGTTGATCAGGCCCAGGCCCACCGAATCGGCGGTGACCTTGCGCTCGAGAATCCAGTCCAGCGCTTCCGGGTTGGCGACGATGTCGGTCAGCAGGTTGTGCATTTCCAGCACGTCGATCCCGCGTTCGCGCATCTTGGTCACGAAGTCGAAGTGGTCGCGCTTGGCCTGAGCCACCCACAGCACGTCATCGAACAGCAGTTCATCGCAGTTGTTCGGGGTCAGCCGCTGATGGGCCAGACCTGGGGAGCAGACCATGACTTTGCGCAGTTTGCCGGCTTCGGAATGGACGCCGTACTTAACTTTTTCCGTGGTCATTGCAGTGATCCTCCAGAGATAAAACGTTTGGCAATTACAGAGTCAGGAAGCCGTCATACAGTCCGTAGGCTGCTACCAGAGCGCCCACGACCACTGCGGCGAAAATCAGCTTCTCGACGTTGGTGAATACCGGTTGTTTGAGTTCGAGCTTGGCCTTGGCGAACAGGATCGCGCCGGGCGCATACAACAGAGCAGAGAGCAGCAGGTACTTGACCCCGCCGGCGTACAGCAGCCAGACCGCGTAGATCAGGGCGATGCCGCCGATCAGCAGATCCTTGCGCCGTTCAGCCGCGAAGCCTTCGTAGCTTTCGCCGCGTACCGCCAGCAGCAGGGCATACGCCGCCGACCACAGGTAAGGCACCAGAATCATCGAGGTGGCGAGGTAGATCAGCGACAGGTAAGTGCTGGCCGAGAACAGGGTGATGATCAGGAAAATCTGCACCATCGCGTTGGTCAGCCACAGGGCGTTGACCGGTACGTGGTTGGCGTTTTCCTTGCGCAGAAACTCGGGCATGGTGTGGTCTTTGGCGGCGGCGAACATGATCTCCGCACACAGCAGCACCCACGACAACAACGCCCCGAGCAGCGAGATGATCAGACCGACGCTGATCAGCACCGCGCCCCAGTGACCGACCACGTGCTCGAGCACGGCAGCCATCGACGGGTTTTGCAGTTTGGCTAGTTCCGGTTGAGTCATGATCCCCAGCGACAGCACATTCACCAGTACCAGGAACAGCAGCACAGTGATGAAACCGATCACCGTGGCTTTACCGACGTCCGAACGTTTCTCCGCCCGCGCCGAGAAAATGCTCGCGCCTTCAATGCCGATGAACACCCAGACGGTGACCAGCATCATGTTGCGCACCTGGTTCATCACGCTGCCCAGATCCGGGTTTTTTATGCCCCAGATGTCGGCGGTGAAGATATCCAGCTTGAAAGCGAACACCGCGATCAACACGAACAGTACCAGCGGCACCACTTTGGCGACGGTGGTCACGAGGTTGATGAACGCCGCTTCCTTGATCCCGCGCAGTACCAGAAAGTGCACGGCCCACAACAGAATCGACGCGCCGATTACTGCAGCAACTGTGTTGCCTTCGCCGAATACCGGAAAGAAATAACCGAGGGTGCTGAACAGCAGCACGAAGTAACCGACGTTGCCCAGCCAGGCACTGATCCAGTAACCCCAGGCCGACGAGAAACCCATGTAATCGCCGAAACCGGCCTTGGCGTAGGCGTACACGCCGCCGTCGAGGTCAGGTTTGCGGTTGGCGAGGGTCTGGAAGACGAAAGCGAGGGTGAGCATGCCGACAGCGGTGATGGCCCAGCCGATGAGTACTGCGCCGACGTCGGCGCTGGCTGCCATGTTTTGTGGCAAAGAGAATATCCCGCCACCGATCATTGAACCGACTACCAAGGCGACCAGTGCACCTAATCGTAGTTTTCCGGGAGCTTCAGACATTGCATGACTCCATTGCCGGAGAGAAGAGTTCACAGGGTAGATCTGTTGACTGTTCAAACAACTGACGTGGATCAGTGCATGGGCACATTCCATTGTTAATGAATGACTTAGGCACCAAGTAAAGGCATAAAGCTATCCTCTGTAAGGCCCGTCCTAGAAGGCTTTTCCAGTTTTGGTTGGGAATGGATCGTATTACTTCCGAATTAACACGCTAGTTGGTTTTCTGCGTTTGGCAAATTTTCGGCATCTGTTTTCAGTACAGAATTGATTTATCAGGACTAGCGCACAAAAGTCATACACTCCTGCTAAGCGTTAGCGTTTATGGCTATAAATAATCGACGTTAATTGGGGTTATCTATTAAACGTAATCAGGCTTCAGAAATTGATAAAGGGAGACTGGAATGTCGCAACCGACGCAAAAGCTGCGCCTTGGCGCACTGATCGCCCTGGTGGTCGGATCGATGATTGGTGGCGGGATTTTTTCGCTGCCGCAGAACATGGCGGCGCGTGCGGATGCCGGGGCGATTTTGATCGGCTGGGGCATTACCGCGATTGGCATGCTGACCTTGGCGTTCGTGTTTCAGACATTGGCCAACCGTAAACCGGAACTCGATTCCGGGGTGTATGCCTATGCCAAGGCCGGGTTCGGCGATTACATGGGCTTCTCATCGGCGTGGGGCTACTGGATCAGCGCGTGGCTGGGCAACGTCGGCTATTTCGTTCTGCTGTTCAGCACCCTCGGCTACTTCTTCCCTGTGTTCGGTCAGGGCAACACGCCGATTGCCATTGCCTGTGCATCAGTGCTGCTGTGGGCCGTGCATTTTCTGGTCATGCGCGGAATCAAGGAAGCGGCGTTGATCAATCAGCTGACCACCGTGGCCAAAGTGGTGCCGTTGATCATGTTCATCGTCATCGCTGCCGTCGCGTTCAAGGCTGATATTTTTACCCGTGACATCTGGGGTCAGAGCAACCCGAATTTCGGCGGGGTGATGGATCAGGTGCGCAACATGATGCTGGTCACGGTGTTCGTGTTCATCGGCATCGAAGGCGCCAGCGTGTACTCGGCGCGAGCGGAGAAGCGCAGCGACGTCGGCCGTGCCACGGTGATCGGATTTGTCGGCGTGCTGGCGCTGTTGGTGCTGGTCAACGTGCTGTCGCTGGGGATCATGAGCCAGCCGGAACTGGCGAGCTTGCAGAACCCGTCGCTGGCGGCGGTGCTGGAACATGTGGTCGGTCCGTGGGGCGCGCTGCTGATCAGCATTGGCCTGGCGATTTCGCTACTGGGGGCGCTGCTGTCGTGGGCACTGCTGTGTGCAGAAATCCTCTTCGCCACGGCCAAGGACAAGACCATGCCGGCGTTCCTCAAGAAGGAAAATGCCAACCATGTGCCGGTCAATGCGTTGTGGCTGACCAACGTGATGATCCAGATTTTCCTGTTGATCACGCTGTTCTCCGCCGGTACTTACACCAGCCTGATTTACCTCGCCTCGTCGATGATTCTGGTGCCGTACCTGTGGTCGGCGGCGTACGCAGTGCTGTTGAGCGGACGCGGCGAAACCTACGAACACGCCTCGGCCGAGCGCACCAAGGATCTGCTGATCGGCGGCATCGCCCTGAGTTACGCGGTGTGGTTGTTGTATGCCGGCGGGGTGAAATATCTGCTGCTGTCGGCGTTGTTGTACGCGCCGGGCGTGATCCTGTTTGCCAAGGCCAAGCGCGAGCAGGGTGAGCCGTTGTTCACCATGGTTGAGAAGGGGATTTTTACCTGCGTGATCATTGGGGCGGGGTTGGCGGCTTATGGGTTGTATAGCGGGTTGTTGTCGCTGTGAGGATGTTTGGTTGATCAGATTTTGTGGTGACAGGTCGGGCCTCATCGCTGGCAAGTCGAATCGTCGCACCGCAGCTCCCACAGTTTTCGAGTCGTACACAAAATCTGTCAACACCTCTTAACCTGTGGGAGCTGCGGTGCGACGATTCGACTTGCCAGCGATAGCGGTGTGTCAGTTAGCAGATGCATTAACTGACCTGCCGCCATCGCTGGTGCTTCCTGGTTACACGCGGAACTGATCCATCAGCTTCATCTGCTGGCTTGCCAGCGCATTCAGCTGGCTACTGATGGCTGCCGATTCAGTGGCTTGTCCGGTCAAGGTTTCAGTCACGGTGCGAATCGCCGAAACGTTGCGGTTGACCTCTTCAGCCACAGCACTTTGCTGCTCGGCGGCGCTGGCGATTTGCAGGTTCATGTCGCTGATCACCGTCACTGCGTCGCTGATCTTGCCCAGTGCATCCACTGCCTGACGAATCTGCCCGGCATTGTTGTGCGCCTGAGTCTGGCTCGAATGCATGGTCGCGACCACGCCGCGAGTGCCGGTCTGGATGCGTTCGATGACCACGCGAATTTCTTCAACCGAATCCTGGGTGCGCTTGGCGAGGTTGCGCACTTCGTCGGCCACCACCGCAAAACCGCGACCGCTTTCGCCAGCACGTGCCGCTTCGATTGCGGCGTTCAGGGCCAGCAGGTTGGTCTGTTCGGCGATGCTGCGGATCACTTCCAGCACCGAACCGATCTGCTCGCTGTTGACCGCCAGCGCTTCGACTTCGGTCACTGCTTTGCTGACTTCGTCGGCCAGTTGATTGATGTCGCGGGTGCTGCGCTCGATGATCGACATGCCTTCGCGGGCTGATTGATCAGCGCCTTTGGCTGCGTTGGCCGCGTTCGATGCACTGTTGGCAACGTCGTGGGCAGTGGCGCTCATTTCGTTTGACGCGGTGGCAACCTGATCGATCTCGCGGAACTGCACCTGCATGCCTTCGCTGGTCTGGCGGGCGATTTCCGAAGACTGATCAGCGGTGCCGCGGGCTTCGGTGATGCTCTGTTTGATCTGCGCGATGGTTGGCTGCAGCTTGTCGAGGAAACGGTTGAACCAGTTCACCAGTTCGCCCAGTTCATCCTTTTTGCTGTAATTCAGACGTTGAGTCAGATCGCCTTCGCCGCTGGCGATGTTCTTCAGCATCTCGGCGACGCTGTTGATCGGACGGGTTACGCCCGATGCGGTGAGCCAGATCAGCAACAAGCCGACCAGACCGGCGACCACGGCGACCGAGATGGCGGTCATGGTGCCGCTTTCCTGTGCATCGTCGAGCACTGCCTGGAGCTTGACCGAATCAGCCAGCAGCACTTGTTTCGGCAGGTCGATGACTACGCCCCACGCTTTGGAGTCGCTGATCGGGCTGACCGGGTACACCGCGCGAATCAAATCGCCTTGTTCGAGAATCTTCGGCGTGCCAGCGGCGAGGAGTTGCAGCACTTCCTTGCCTTCGGCACCGAGGGTGTCGCCGATGCTTTTACCGACCTTGCTTGCGTCAGTGCTGTAGGCGCCGAGTACACCGCTGCCGGACACGATCAACATGTGCCCGGCTCCGCTGAACAGCTCGCGCTGGGCGTCAACGGCTGCCGCTTGCAAGGCGTCGAGCGCAATGTCGACGCCGACCACGCCGATGGCTTTGCCATCCACCAGCAACGGTACGGAAATCGTGGTCATGAGCATTTCCTTGCCGCCCACGGTGTCCGCATACGGGTCGAGCAGGCAGGTGCGCTTGTTGTCGCGAGGGCAGGTGTACCAACTGTTGTAGGGCGTGCCGCTGACACTCATGGTGGTTTTGGTCAGGTCTTCTTCAACCATGATGGTATTGAGCGCGGCGCCGCCGGCACGACTCCAGTAACTGGCGAAACGCCCGGCTTCGTTGGACTGGCGCGCAGCGTCGTTGGCGAATTCGCTGTCCTTGCCGTCCAGCGCATCGGGCTCGAATGCCAGCCAGATGCCGAGCACTTTGTTGTTGCGCTCGAACGCGGTTTTCAGGCTCTGGTTCAACTCTTCGCGCAAGGCACCGGCGTCCAGCGAACGCTTGGCGGCCATCGTGCGCAGGTCCTTGATCTGATCCGCCAGCGCGGTAATCACCGACAGGTTTTCGCCAAAGGTTTTCTGCAGGCGAATCGCTTGTTCGCCCGCCTTGGCCTGCAACAGGTTCTGCACACTGGCGGTGAGCATCTTGCTGCTGGAGGCACTGACCAGTTGGTCGTTCTGGTTGGTCTGGTAGATGTTCATGCCGACGATCAGCGCGACCACGCCAAGCAGGCACAGGCCGGAGAGCAGCACGATTTTCAGGCGGATGGACAGGGAGTCGAACATGGGGTGTTCTCGCAAATGGATAAGCTGTTGGCTTCGGTCAGAGGGACCCGGTTCGCCAAATCCATTCAGCGCCATTCAATGCTCATCGGCGCGGGGGCAGGTTTGCATGAGAGGCTTGCCGACGAACGGTAGAGGCTAAACGTTTGCGCAGGACAATGTGCTGAAAAGAGGCTGCTTTTCAGTGAAGTCCTGGCCTCGTGGTGAGGAGCTTTTGTGGCGAGGGAGCTTGCTCCCGCTGGGCTGCGAAGCGGCCCCAAGTCCCGGCAAATGCGGTATCACTGAAAAACTGTATTCGCCGGATTTACGACTGCCGCGCAGCCGAGCGGGAGCAAGCTCCCTCGCCACAGGGATTTAAGCGGGGAGGGCTTCCGGGCGTGACCATATCCATAGGTTGCCCATGCTCATGCCGGCAATGGCCAGATAGATCGGCCAGCCGTGATCGAGCATCACCAGCATCAAGGTTGCGCAGAGCAGCATGCTGACAGTGGCGCTGACCTTGGCGCGGCGCGCGATGATTCTGCCGTTGCGCCAGTTGTGCAGGATCGGGCCGAACAAGCGATGGTTTTCCAGCCAGGCACTCAGGCGCGGCGAACTGCGCGTCGCGGCCCACGCGGCGAGCAGGATGAACTCGGTGGTCGGCAGGCCGGGCACGACGATCGCGATCAGGCCGATGCCGAGGCTGACATAGGCGAGCAGGCCGAACAGCAGGCGGGCGAGTTTGGAGTGGGCGGGTTGGGGCATGGGCTCAGCAAGTTACTTCTGAAGCGGGATGGGAATCTTACAGACTTGCGTAGATCCCTGTGGGAGCTGGCTTGCCAGCGATAGCGGTGTGTCAGTCGGCATAAATGTTGGCTGACACTCCGTCATCGCTGGCAAGCCAGCTCCCACAGGTTCTTGCAGTGTGGCTTCAGGCGGGTTCGGCTTGGGTTGAGTAGGCCTGTTCGAGCAACACCGTGAAGCGGTTGAACGCATCGATCGCACCTTGTTCGACTTCGGCTTCTTCCTCAGCGGTAAACTCCAGTGCGTCGAGGGTTCTGACAAAACGCTTCCAGCCTTCAGCGCGGCCACCCTCTGGCTCGCCCAAGTGACGCGCACCAAAGTTTTCACTCAGCTCCAGCGCCACCGCACGCTTGATCAAAAACGCCGCACCGAGCTTCGAACCTTCGGAAACGAAGATCCAGCCCAAGGCGCGCGCCTTGCCCGGGTTCTTCACCGCGCCTGCAACCGGCGCCGGTACTTCGGTATCCAGATCAGCCAGGTCAGCCTTGGCCGCATCCGCGCGGCAACGCGCCGGCAGATCGGCAACGATTTCGCGCAGTTCAGGGTCGTTGTACAACCCCACCAGTTCCGACTGGAACAGGTATTGCGCAACCACGAAGCGCGCGAAGTTGGCACGGGTTTCGAACGGGGCGTGGGCTTTGACCAGTGCGTCGAGCTTAGCGTGCGGCTCGTGGGTGATCTGGTTCAGGCGTTGCGAACGCAGGGCTTTGTCCGTGGTGGTCATGAGGTGTCCTTGAAAAGAAGAGGCGCTTGATAACGAGACGTTCGGGCATGCGCCGGACAGTAAAAAAACCTCACGGCGCGCCATTCAATGCGCGCCGTGGGGCAGTCCGGATCAGATGTCCCAGACCAGATTGATCGCGAAGTTGCGACCCGGTTGAGTCAGGCGATCGAGGTTGGCCGGTTGCGTTACCGAAGCTTCGCCAACGCTGTCGTAACCGCGCACGTCATCCCACTGCCAGTACTTTTTGTCGGTCAGGTTGTAGAGTCCGGCATTCAGCGTCACGTCGTCGGTGACCTTGTAGAACCCGGCGAGGTCGAGCACGCCATAACCCGGTGTCTTGAACTGCGTGCTGGTGCCATCCGGCGTTTTGAAACTGCTGCTGTCGACACGATCCTTGCGCTTGACCAGCGTCCAGCTGAGCAGAGCACCGTAGTTGTCCTGGTCATAACCGAGGCCGAACACGCCGGTCAGTGGATTGACGCTATTGAGTGGTTGTCCACTGTCATCGTTGCGGCCATACAGGTAGGCCATCGAGCCCTGCGTGTAGAGGCCGGCAGGCGCCCCGAACGTATCGAGGTTCAGACGGCCCTTGAGTTCCAAACCCTTGATGGTGGCGTGCTTGATGTTGTTGCTCTGGAAGGTGGTTTCGGAATAGCCGGGGGTGATGGCGTTTTCGTCGATGAAATCACGGTACTTGTTGTAGAACACGGCCACGTCGAACGTGCCGGCCTCGAACTGCCCGCGTAGACCGGTTTCATAGCTTTTGCTCTTTTCCGGATCGAGATCCGGATTCGGTGCGACCTGATAGCCCCCGCTGAGGTTTTCAAAGCGGCCGTACAGCGCTTTGGCGGTCGGCGTGCGGAAGCCTTCAGCGTACTGACCGTACCAGGTGTAATTGTCGTTGAAGCTGTAAGTGGTGCCGAACTTGGGCGACAGACGATGCCAGGTCTTGGTCTTGTCGCTCACCAAGCCGTTGCCGCTCTGGTCGGCAGTGGCGAGGAATTCATCGGTGACGTGCGGCTTGAGCTGGGTGTAGTCGTAACGTGCGCCCGGCAGGAACGTCCAGTTGCCCCAACTGATCTGATCCTGGGCAAACAGGCTGTAGCTGTTGATGGTCGGGTCGGGAAAGTCGCTGGCCGGTGTCAGGGTATCGGCAGCGCTCGCCGCGCCGATCACGCGGCAGGCGCCGGCCACGGTCAGGCAAGTGCCGCTGCCGGTGCGCAGACCGGTGACCTTGTCCTGCTTGATCGTGGTGCCGTAGGTGACGATGTGATCGGTGTCGGCGATGGCGAAGGCCTTGTCAGCCTGGGCATCGAACACCCATTGGCGATCCTTGTAAGTGGTCTCGCGTTCGCGCAATACAGTGCGCGAAGGCGCGTAGATTTCTTCGGTGCGCTGATCGGTTTTCGCGATCTGGTAATTCAGCGACCACTTGATGTGGTCAGCCAGCGCGCTGTCGAGACCGAAACTGTGCTCCAGGCCGAAACGCTCGCGGGTGACCGTGTCGTTGCCGGTGCGCGATTTGTAGAAACCGAAACCACGTCCCGCGTTGAATGGCCCGCCGACGGCGCTCAACTGGTTAGTGTCGCGATCATCCTTGTAGTGTTCGTAGGTCAGACCGAAGCGCGCATCGTCGGCGTAGTTCCAGCCGAGTTTGGCCAGGACGTTGGTGGTGCGCACATCCTCAGGGTTGGCCTCGGTGCGGTTCAGGCCGGTGCCGCCGGTTTCGCCGTAGGATTCGCTTTCATGACCATTGCGCTGGCTCAAGTGCAGCAAGCCGTCAAAGTCGCCGGTCCGACCAGCGACGGTGCCGGAGGTCAGCCAGCTGTCGTCGGCGGAGCTGTAACCGGTTTTCAGACGCGCGCCGACGTCTTTGCCGGGCTTGATGATGTCGTCCGGGTCGAGGGTGTAGTAGCTGACGGCGCCGCCGATGGCGTTGCTGCCGTAGAGCACAGAGGCCGGACCACGCAGGATTTCCACGCGTTTGACGATTTCCGGGTCGACGTAATTGCGGTTGCTCTGCGCGTACGGGCCGTTGAAGAAGCTGTCGGGCACTTGCACGCCGTCGACCTGAGTCAGTATGCGGTCGCCGTCGATCCCGCGAATGTTGTAGCCGGTCAGCCCGGCGCGCTGGCCGGCGCCGCCCACGGATACACCCGGTTCGTAACGCACCAGATCCTTGATCGAGTTGACGTTGTTGCGGTCGAGCTCCTCGCGGGTCTGCACGCTGACGGTGCTCGGTACGCTGTTCACCGATTGCTCCTGGCGAGTGGCGCTGATGGTTACCTGATCCAGATTGAGCGCACCGCTGGCGCTGCGTTTCTCCAGCACCACGTTGTTGTTGCTCAGTTTGCGGAAGCTCAGGTTGGTCCCCACCAACAGGCGCTCCAGGGCTTTTTCCGGCGGCAGCGAACCACGCACACCCGGCGACGCCACGTTTTGTCCCAGTTCTGCCGGCAAACCGACCTGCCAACCGGTCACGGCGGTGAAGGCATTGAGGGCTGAAACCAGCGGTTGCTGGCCGATGGCGAACGAGTAATCGCCCATGTTGCGCGTCGGTTGTTCGGTGGCGGCCATCAGCGGCGCGGTGCCGGCCATGAGAATGGCGGCGGTCAGCAACGACAGTACGCGGGAAGGGGAAGCAGTCTGGCGGGTAAGGCGAGAGGACATCGATAGCGCTCCGTGTCGCACGAATCTTTATAGGTGCTGATTGTTCGCGTGATGCGAATCAATTGCATTGGCTATAACGAGACGAACGGGCTGCGGCTATCGAGTAAAAATAATTCTCATTTAGTTCAAGATCACCAGCGCCGGGTATTCCTGCAACTTGGCTGAGGTGATGTGCGCCAGCGAACGCACGACATCGAGCGGCTGGTCGAGACGATAATTGCCGGTGACGGCGACATCGGCCAACTGCTGATTGGTGTTGATGATGAAGCCCGGATAGTAGCGGCGCAGTTCGGCCAGCACTTGGTTCAGCGGGCAGTTCTCGAAGACAAGCCGACCTTGCACCCAGGCCAGATCAGTGGCCGGATCGACCTTGGCCGGGCGATCAAAACCGTTGGGGCCGATGCTGATACTTTCGCCGGCCGACAAGCGCACGCGCGAATCATCACGCGTGGCACGTAAATCAACATCGCCACGCTGCACGCGCACCTGCGCCACGCCATCCAGATAACGCACGGCGAAATCGGTATCGCGCACGCTGGCTTTCACCGGGCCGGCATCAATCTCCAGCGGCTGGCCACGGTTGGCCGCGACTTCGAAAAACGCTTCGCCCTGATACAGCCGAGCGACCCGTTGCTGATCATTGATGGTGCTGGAAAATGCCGAGTTGGTATTGAGCAAAACTTTCGAGCCGTCCTCCAGTTGCAGGCGCTGGCGCTCGCCAACCACGGTCAGATGATCGGCCTGCAAACGCAGCGGCAGATTGCTGAAACTGAACAGACCGAGCACCAGCACGGCGGCGGTGGCCAGCGGTTTCCAGTGCGGACGCAGACGACGCAGGAAGGCGACTTTCTTCGGCTGTGCGGCGAGGTTTTGTGCGCATTGGGCGATTTGCGGGCCGTCCCAGATGGCTTGGGCTTTGGCGAACGCTTCGGCATTCAGCGGATCGGCCGCCAGCCACGCATGAAACTGCCGCGACTGCTCCGCGTCCGGACTGCCGAGCACGATGAGCCAGTCCAGTGCCTGGTCCATTGCGCTGGCGGCGTCCTGCGCCGTGTCGGGCGAAGAGGAGCGGTGGGTGTCGGTCACGGTGTTTCCTCGGCAGTGTCTGTGCACGGCTGTTTTTTTAGTGAAGCGTAAAAGTCGGGCAAGGGTAGCAAAGGCCGATGATCAGTGCAGTCGATCCTGTTGGCGGCGAGAACAGTCTTACGGTAATCACTCGCCATTCAGGCGTTCAGCGACCCCGATGCACACCGTCATGATCAATTTGAGTTCTTTTTGCACGGTACTCAGCGACACGTTGAGCTCGTCGGCGATTTCCTGATAGCTGTTTCCGTGCAGGCGGCTGAGGATGAAAATCCGCTGCTGACGCGGGCTGAGTTGACTGAGGCTCACGTTCAGGCGCTCGAGTAATTGTTCGGCGTGGGCAGCGTCTTCGGCGCTGCTGGCGGGGGCGGCGATGCTGTGCACCACGTCTTGCGGCACGTCATCGACCATGGTGCGCGAATGAATCTTGCGCGCACGCAGATGATCCAGCGCCAGATTGCGCGCGGTCTGAAAGACAAAGGGTTCAAGGTGATCGATGGCCCGCTCGCTCAGCGCCCGCGTGACGCGCAGGTAGGTTTCCTGCAACAGGTCTTCGGCGGTGCTGTGGTTGTTGACCATGCGCTCCAGTGTCCGCAGCAGGGCACTGCGCTGGGCGAGGAAAACGTGGTTGAAGCGCGACTGACTCACGGGAGGACCTGATCCATTTCGAGCGAATGATAATGCTTATCATCCGCTCGAGTGGTCAAGTGTTGATTTGTAGAAGTTTGCTTACTCGGCGTTGCACAGGGCCAAACAGTTATCCAGCATACGATTGGAGAAGCCCCACTCGTTGTCGTACCAAGCCAGCACTTTCAGCAGTTTTCCGCTGACTTTGGTGTGGTTGGCGTCGAAGATCGACGACAGCGGGTTGTGGTTGAAGTCGCTCGAAACCAGCGGCAACGTGTTGTAACCAAGAATCTTCGAATGCTGGCTCGCAGCTTTCAGCAGCGCGTTGACTTCCTCGGCGCTGGCTTCTTTTTTCAACTGCACCGTCAGGTCCACCAGCGACACATTGATCACCGGCACGCGCACGGCCATACCGGTCAGTTTGCCCGCCAGTTCCGGCAACACCAGGCCTACGGCTTCAGCCGCGCCGGTCTTGCTCGGGATCATGTTTTGCGTGGCCGAACGCGCGCGGTACGGGTCGGTGTGGTAGACGTCGGTCAGGTTCTGATCGTTGGTGTAGGCATGAATGGTGGTCATCAGACCGCTCTCGATGCCCAGTTCACGGTGCAGTACCTGCGCCACTGGTGCGAGGCAGTTGGTGGTGCACGAAGCGTTGGAGATGATCTGGTGCGACTGGCGCAGAATGTCGTGGTTCACACCATAAACGACGGTGGCATCGGCGCCTTTGGCCGGGGCCGAGATGATTACTTTGCGTGCGCCGGCGGTAATATGCGCGGCGGCTTTGGCGCGGTCGGTGAACAGACCGGTGCATTCGAATACCACATCAATCTTTTCCGCAGCCCATGGCAGTTCGGCCGGGTTGCGAATGGCGCTGACCGCAATGCGGTCGCCGTTGACGGTCAGGCTCTCGTTGTCGTGCGCCACTTCAGCGTCGAACGTGCCATGCACGGTGTCGTATTTGAGCAGATGGGCATTCATCGAGCTGTCGCCCAGATCGTTGATGGCGACGATCTGCAGATCCTGACGGTAGCCTTGGGTATACAGTGCGCGCAGGACATTACGGCCGATGCGGCCAAAACCATTGATTGCAATTCGAAGAGTCATTGAGCAGCGCCGCCGTCGTTTTGTTGTTGGAATTACAAGATTATTCGCATAAAAATAGAAAACAAGCCTTTTTAGTGGCAATATTTTGTTTTATCTACAACGAGTGACCTGAATCAACTGGTCCGAATGATCGACAGAACCGCCCGTCATCCCACGCGAGCGGCGCTTTGATCAGCATAGACAATCAGGTCGCCACATCCGTTAGCCTGGAGTTCTACACATGCATCCCCGCGTCCTTGAGGTCACCGAACGGCTTATCGCCCGCAGCCGCGCCACGCGTCAGGCTTACCTTGCGCTGATTCGCGGCGCTGCAACTGATGGGCCGATGCGCGGCAAGCTGCAATGCGCCAATTTCGCCCACGGGGTGGCCGGTTGCGGCACCGAAGACAAGCACAGCTTGCGGATGATGAACTCGGCCAACATCGCAATTGTTTCGTCATATAACGACATGCTCTCGGCGCATCAGCCGTACGAAGTGTTCCCGGAACAAATCAAAAACGCCCTGCGCGAAATCGGCTCGGTTGGCCAGTTCGCGGGTGGCACTCCGGCGATGTGCGATGGCGTGACCCAGGGCGAGCCAGGCATGGAGCTGAGCCTGCCGAGTCGCGAAGTGATCGCGATGTCCACGGCGGTGGCGCTGTCGCACAACATGTTCGACGGCGCGCTGATGCTCGGCATCTGCGACAAGATCGTGCCGGGGCTGATGATGGGCTCGCTGCGTTTCGGTCATCTGCCGACGATCTTCGTGCCGGGCGGGCCGATGGTGTCGGGGATTTCCAACAAGGAAAAAGCCGACGTGCGCCAGAAGTACGCCGAGGGCAAGGCGACTCGCGAAGAGCTGCTGGAATCGGAAATGAAGTCCTATCACAGCCCTGGCACTTGCACCTTCTACGGCACCGCCAACACCAACCAGTTGCTGATGGAAGTCATGGGCCTGCACTTGCCGGGCGCCTCGTTCGTCAACCCGAACACGCCACTGCGCGAGGCGCTGACCCGCGAAGCCGCGCATCAAGTCACGCGTCTGACCAAACAAAATGGCAACTTCATGCCGATCGGCGAAATCGTCGACGAGAAGTCGCTGGTCAACTCGATCGTGGCGCTGCACGCCACCGGCGGCTCGACCAACCACACCCTGCACATGCCGGCCATCGCCATGGCGGCGGGCATCCAGCTGACCTGGCAAGACATGGCCGACCTCTCCGAAGTCGTGCCGACCCTGAGTCACGTCTATCCGAACGGCAAGGCTGACATCAACCACTTCCAGGCCGCTGGCGGCATGTCGTTCCTGATCCGCGAACTGCTCGGCGCCGGCCTGCTGCACGAAGACGTCAACACCGTACTCGGCCACGGCCTGAGCCGTTACACCAAAGAACCGTTCCTCGATAACGGCGAGCTGGTATGGCGCGAAGGCCCGACTGACAGCCTCGATGAAAACATTCTGCGTCCGGTGGCGCGCGCGTTCTCGGCAGAGGGCGGGCTGCGGGTGATGGAAGGCAACCTCGGTCGCGGTGTGATGAAAGTGTCCGCCGTTGCGCTGGAAAATCAGATCGTCGAAGCACCGGCCATGGTGTTCCAGGATCAACAGGACCTGGCCGATGCGTTCAAGGCCGGTTTGCTGGAGAAGGATTTTGTCGCAGTGATGCGCTTCCAGGGGCCGCGTTCCAACGGCATGCCCGAGTTGCACAAGATGACGCCGTTCCTCGGTGTGTTGCAGGATCGCGGCTTCAAAGTCGCGCTGGTGACTGACGGGCGCATGTCCGGTGCATCGGGGAAAATTCCGGCGGCGATTCACGTCAGCCCGGAAGCTTATGTCGGCGGCGCTTTGGCGCGCGTGCAAGAGGGCGATATCATCCGCGTCGATGGCGTCAAAGGCACTTTGGAACTTAAAGTGGACGCCGCCGAATTTGCAGCACGCGAACCCGCCAAAGGCCTGTTGGGCAACAACATCGGCAGCGGTCGCGAACTGTTCGGCTTTATGCGTTTGGCCTTCAGCTCGGCGGAGCAGGGCGCCAGCGCCTTCACTTCTGCCCTGGAGACGCTTAATTGAAACTGGCTTTGGTCGGTGACATCGGAGGCACCAACGCGCGATTTGCGTTGTGGAAAGATCAGCAGCTGGAATCGGTGCAGGTGCGGGCCACTGCCGAGCATGCCAGCCCGGAGGCGGCGATCAGCCTGTATCTGAGCGGGCTGGGTCTGGCGCCGGGGGACATCGGTTCGGTGTGCCTGTCGGTGGCCGGTCCGGTCAGCGGCGATGAATTCAAATTCACCAACAACCACTGGCGCCTGAGCCGCAAGGCGTTTTGCCAGGCGTTGCGGGTCGAGCAGTTGTTGTTGGTCAACGACTTCTCGGCGATGGCGCTGGGCATGACCCGGTTGCAGCCCGGTGAATTTCGCGTGGTCTGCGAAGGCACGCCGGAACCGTTGCGTCCGGCGGTGGTGATCGGCCCGGGCACAGGCCTTGGCGTCGGCACTTTGCTTGATCTCGGCGAAGGTCGCTTTGCCGCGTTGCCGGGCGAGGGCGGTCACGTCGATCTGCCGCTGAGCAGCCCGCGCGAAACGCAACTCTGGCAACACATCCACAACGAAATCGGCCACGTCAGCGCGGAAACCGCGTTGAGCGGCGGCGGTTTGCCGCGTGTCTATCGGGCGATCTGCGCGGTGGATGGGCATGAGCCGAAGCTCGACACGCCGGAAGCGATCACCGCTGCCGGTCTGGCGGGCGATCCGATTGCGCTGGAAGTGCTTGAGCAGTTCTGCTGCTGGCTCGGTCGGGTGGCGGGCAATAACGTGCTGACCACGGGCGGGCGTGGCGGGGTGTATATCGTCGGTGGAGTGATTCCACGCTTTGCCGATTTCTTCGTTGAAAGCGGATTTGCGCGCAGCTTCGCCGACAAGGGCTGCATGAGTGAGTACTTC
This sequence comes from Pseudomonas sp. TWP3-2, assembly GCF_049897765.1. Lineage (NCBI taxonomy): Bacteria > Pseudomonadati > Pseudomonadota > Gammaproteobacteria > Pseudomonadales > Pseudomonadaceae > Pseudomonas > Pseudomonas sp. TWP3-2. The sequence continues at coordinate 63,995 of NZ_JAFCWW010000026.1, forward strand.
AAGGGGATTCCGGTGTGGCTGGTGACGGCGCCGTATTCCGGGCTGGTGGGTGCGGGAGTGGCGCTGGAACAGGCTTGAACCGAGTTGCTTCCATCGCTGGCAAGCCAGCTCCCACAGGATTGGTGACACTTTCGAAATGTGCACATGACCTGTGGGAGCTGGCTTGCCAGCGATGGGGCCTGAACAGACAACAAATTCCCTAGGTTCATCAGGCATAATCCGCCCCAATTCCAACAACAAGGATGCCTTCGAAGTGAGCTCAGTCAACAAGTCGATATTGTTGGTCGATGACGACCAGGAAATACGCGAGTTGCTCGAGACCTACCTGAGCCGCGCGGGTTTTCAGGTACGGGCCACGGCCGATGGCGCCAGTTTTCGTCAGGCGCTGAACGATGCGCCGAGCGATCTGGTGATCCTTGATGTGATGCTGCCCGATGAGGATGGCTTCAGTCTGTGCCGTTGGGTGCGCCAGCATCCGCGTCAGGCGCAAGTGCCGATCATCATGCTCACCGCCAGCTCCGACGAGGCCGATCGCGTGATTGGTCTGGAACTCGGCGCTGACGATTACCTCGGCAAACCCTTCAGCCCACGCGAACTGCAAGCACGGATCAAAGCCTTGTTGCGCCGTGCCCAGTTCGGTCAGGAACGCAGCGGCAGTGAAGTGCTGGCCTTCGATGAGTGGCGACTGGACATGGTCAGTCATCGACTGTTTCACGCAGACGGCGAAGAAGTGATTCTGTCCGGCGCCGACTTCGCGCTGCTCAAGCTGTTCCTCGATCATCCCCAGCAAATCCTCGACCGCGACACCATCGGTAACGCCACCCGTGGCCGCGACCTGATGCCGCTCGATCGCATTGTCGACATGGCCGTCAGCCGCTTGCGCCAACGCCTGCGCGACACTGAAAAACCGCCACGCCTGATCCGCACCGTGCGTGGCAGCGGTTACCAATTGGCAGCCAACGTGGTTGCCGGCAATGGTCACTGAGTTCCTGCGCAACGCGGCGGCGAAAGTGCCGGTGCCGCGTTCGCTGCTCGGGCGCATGCTGCTGCTGACGTTGTTGGCGGTGTTGTTCGCGCAAACGTTATCCAGCGTGATCTGGGTCTCGCAATTGCGCGCCACGCAACTTGAAGGCCTGGTCACCAGCGCCCGTAGCCTCGCGCATTCGATGACCGCCAGCGTCAGCTATTTCCGCTCATTGCCGGTGGCCTATCGACCGCTGGTGCTCGACCAACTGCGCAGCATGGGCGGTACACGGTTTGTCGTGACGCTCAACGACAAACCGCTGGATATGGAAGTGCTGCCGGTCACGCCGCGCAAGGCAGCGGTGATGCAAGCAGTCGACGAAGTGCTGCGCCAGTCGCTGGGTCACGACACGGATATTCTGGTGACCTTCGTCAGCCCCGAGGATCTGCGGATCTTCAATGCCGGGCTGAAACTCGATGAGTTGCCACGCTCCTGGGCGCACTACGCGCTGACGCTGGAGCCGGTGAATCCGCCGGTGCTGGTCACGCAAATTCAAATGGCGCCGGGAGAATGGCTGTACATCGCATCCTTGTTGCCCGAGCCGTACACCAGTCTTGAAGAGCAGGGCCTGCCGGCGCAGCAGGTGTGGTTCATCGTCCTCACCAGCGGCTTTCTGCTGTTGTTCATCGGCCTGCTGGTGCACTGGCAGAGCCGGCCGCTCAAGCGTCTGGCGCGGGCGGCGCGGGATCTGTCGCTGGGCGCGGATGTCGAGCCGGTGGCCGAGGGCGGTGGCAGTGAAGTGGTCGAAGTCGGTCGCGCGTTCAACACCATGCGCGAGCGCATCAGCCGCTATCTGACCGAACGCAGCCAGTTGTTCAGCGCAATTTCCCACGACTTGCGCACGCCGATCACTCGCCTGCGTCTGCGCGTGGAATTGTTGGAAGACGAAAAGCTGCAAGCCAAGTTTGGCCGCGATCTGGATGAGTTGGAGTTGCTGGTCAAAGGCGCGCTGCAATGTGTGAAGGACACGGACATCCACGAGAACATCGAGCCGGTGGATTTGAATCATGTGCTTGATTGTCTGGTGGAGCCGTATCTGGCACCCAATGGCAATGGCCGCGTGACCCAGCAGGGGCGGGCGCTGGCTGCGTATTCGGGTAAGCCGTTGGCGCTGAAACGCTGCATCGGCAATCTGATCGACAACGCCTTGAAGTACGGGCAGAACGCGCATTTGCATATCGATGATGACGAGAGCGCGTTTGTGCTGCACGTCGATGATGAAGGGCCCGGCGTGCCGGAGCAGCGCCTGGAGCAGGTGTTTGAACCGCACTTTCGACTGGCGGGGCAGCAGCAGGGGTATGGTCTCGGATTGGGGATTGCGCGCAATATTGCGCATAGTCATGGTGGTGAGGTGACATTGCAGAATCTGCGTGAAGGTGGGTTGCGCGTGACCCTGCAATTACCGCGTTCGGTGGACTGAAGATCAAAAAAGGCCCTCACCCTAACCCTCTCCCGGAGGGAGAGGGGACTGATTGGGGGATGCTGAAGAAATAAGCCGACCTGAAAGTGTTTTGCTGAATCCATAATCGATAAGGTCTTTCAGGTCGATGTTTGCAGTGGTCAACTAATTCCGGGCACCTCGATAGGTGGTTTTGACGCCATCGCCCGCTCATAAACGGTCGGTGGCAGATATCCCAGTTTCGAGTGCAGCCGTTCGTTGTTGTAAAACCC
>NZ_JAFCWW010000027.1:0-58083 GCF_049897765.1 Pseudomonas sp. TWP3-2
GGCAGCCAAAGCGCCGTGGTCACCGGCCCCAAAGGTGAAGAGATCCACTGCGACCAGTACGGCCGCGTCAAAGTCCAATTCCACTGGGACCGCGAAGGCCAAGCCGATGACAAAACCAGCTGCTGGCTGCGCGTCTCCAGCGCCTGGGCCGGCGCGCAATACGGCGGCATCGCCATCCCGCGCATCGGCATGGAAGTGCTCGTGACCTTCCTCGAAGGCGACCCCGATCAACCGCTGATCAGCGGCTGCCTGTACCACAAGGAAAACACCGTCCCCTACGCCCTGCCGGCGAACAAGACGCGCAGCACCTTCAAGACCTTGAGTTCAATGGGCGGAGGCGGCTTCAACGAACTGCGTATCGAAGACAAAAAAGGCCAGGAACAAATCTTCCTGCACGCCCAGCGCGACTGGGACGAAAACATCGAGCACGACCAGAAGATTCGCGTCGGCAACGAACGCCACGACACCGTCGAAAAGAACAGCTACACGGAATTCAAAGCCGAAGAACATCACACCGTTTATGCCGATCGCAAGGTCGAAGCGCAGGCCAGTGATCACCTGACGGTGGGTGTGAATCAGCACGTGAAAATCGGCACCGGGCAGTTCATCGACGCCGGTCAGGAAATCCACCTGAGCAGCGGCATGAAAGTGGTGATGGAGGCTGGCGCGGAGCTGACGCTGATTGGTGGTGGGAGCTTCATCAAGATCGACAGCGGCGGCGTGACCATGAGCGGCCCTGTCATCAACATGAACTCCGGCGGCAGCCCCGGCAGCGGCACGGGCGCCACCCCGCTAATGCCCGGCGCACTCAAACAGGCCGACGCCGACAAGGCGGGTGCCGTCCTGACCCCGGCCCAGATCAACACCCTCAAACGCAATGCTCCGTTCTGTGAAGAGTGTGAGAAATGTAAGGCAGGTGCCTGTGCCATCTGAACGACTGACACCCAAGGAATGGCTGGCGCAACAGCCACTGCAAAACGATCAGCGCCTGTACCTGATCATCAGCGCGGCCAGCGATGCCGAGGCGCTTAAAGCCTTGTACCAAAGCGATCCCTCCACCCAAGCCACGCCCATCTGGGGCGGCACGCCCTACGCCACCTGGCAGCCGGTAATGCCCTACGTCACCGAGATCAAGGCCAACTCGGCGTTCCTGCCGTGGATCGCCGAAACCGATGCGCTCGACTGGGGCTGGCTGGCAGTGTCGCGCTCAGAGCCGAACGACGTGTTCGAGCATTTGCGCAGCCTGACCCAGGTGAAAATGCCGGATGGCACCGAGGTGTTTTTTCGGTTTTGGGATGGGCGGCATATTTTTCCGATCCTTAATGGACTCGGGGAAAAGGCCGGGGAGCTGATACCGATGTTTGAGCGGTATCTGATCAATGGCCAAGCGCTGGAGGTCGGGCCGAGGGCGCTGCCGAAGGTGAGGGATTGGCCGTGGTGGGAGGTGCCGAAGGAGTTGTTGGATGGCTTGACCAAAGACAATCCGTCAACGGTCATCGGCAACATGATGCAGTGGTTGCAAGAAGAGCACGCAGATCTGTACTTTTCGTTCCCCGAATCCAACCTGCGAAAAAAGGTGGCGCGCTTCGTAAAACGCACGCCGCTCACGGAAGAAAATTTTAGCGGGCTGCTGAAGGCCCATCTGGAAAGTGAGGTGGTGGTATGAGCATTTTGATGGGTGGAATTGTTGGCGGTATTACGGCCAAACAGCCTGATGCTCAGGCCATTATCAGCGACTTCAAGAAGTGTCTGACGGATTACCGCGAGCACGCAGAGGCTTGGTATGGTGGCATTCTGGATGCGGAGCAGCAATTCAAGGTCGGTGACGAAGTCGGCACGGCGGACAAGGACAGCAAGAAGGCGAACACTCTGTACGCCAACTGCCCGGCCAACGGCAAGCTCGTGCTTGTACACAGCTTCGAATCCGCTCGCTTCGTACCGATCGGCAACACACCAGTACGCCTGACGCCTGTAGTTGATGGCCGCTTCGTGGGCAAGAACGAAGTCGGGCCGGCGATCAACAAAACCATCGATTCGACGGGCATTCTGGAAGTCTCAGGGCTCAAACCTAATCAACAGTACGAAATCACCTTCTTCCCCAACCCTACTCGCGCGCAGATCGACAGCCTGTTCAACTCCTACCAAGGAGTCATCGGCGAACTGGGTGGCTGGTTGCAGACAGAGTGGAGCACCAGTTTTCTACCTCTCTGGCAAGCGCACACGGACGCTTCGCTGGGTGGTCGCGTACTTCAAGAACTAGAGGCTGCGTGGGAGGGTTTTCTAAAAGCGATCATGGGCTTGTGGGGCGATATTCAGAGCCTCTACGACCTCGTCGCACACCCTCGTGAAAATTACGAAAAGCTTAAAAACTTCTTCACCGAAGAACAGATCAAGAAGATTTATGACGCGTCGGCAGAGGCCATTCACACGGCCTTGCTGATCGCCAGCGATGAGCCACTGATGTGGATTTACGTTGCAGCCATCGTTGCCTGGGTGCAGATGTTGCCGCCGCAGACCTGCACCGAAGTTCTGGCTCAGATGAGCACCGAGTTTCTGCTGAACATTCTGGTCGGTGTCGTGCTGACCGGTGGTCTCGGCCTGGCCGTGCGTGTCGGCACCAAGGCCATCAAAGGCGTGCAGAGCAGCGGCAAAGTCGTGAAGCTGATTGAAGACTTCACCGGCATGCTGATGAGAGTCAGCAAGACCAAGGCCACACCACATGCCGAAGCGTCGAAGCCTTTGCTGCTTAACGGGAACTCGGCGTTCAATCCGGCGCGTAAAGCGGACGTTAAGATTGCCGCTCCCAAACCCGCCGAGACGGCAACTCCGCCGAAACAAAAGCATCCTGTCGGCGAAGGAAAAGTGGAGTCCGATGCTCAGGTTCAGGCGCGCGGCAAGACTGAAGCTGCTTCGCGTGCCGAGCAAGTAGAAAAGATCGACAACGCCTCAGATCAATCGAAAAATCCGGCTGATCAACCCGCTAAGTGCGTCAACGAAACCTGTGCTAAAGATGACCCAATCTCAATGGTCACCGGCGAGGAACTGCTCACCCTTACCGACGGTGAGCTCATTGGTTCGCTGCCGTTGGAATGGACGCGTCTGTATCGCAGCAGCGCGGTGGAAATAGACAGCCGCCTCGGCCATGGCTGGAGTCATTCGCTATCACATCGCTTGCGACTCGACGACGAAGGTGTCCTTTGGACTGACAATGAAAACCGTCAAACCCGCTTCCCAATGCCGACTGAACAACGGCCGGCCATCACGAATAGTCTGGCGCAAGCGGCGATTTTCCTTGGCGATGCGCCCGGCGAACTTATTCTGACTCAGGCGGGTGCAAAATCACGCTTCTATCATTTCCGTGCCGGTCGACTGACAACCATCAGTGATGCCTATGAAAACCGTCTGCACCTAAGTTATGACTTTGTTGGTCGAATTCAGCGTATCGACAACGGTGCCGGACGGTCCCTGTTGCTTCGCTACGACGATCGCCACATCGTGGCAGTCGATCACCAGCAACAGCGCGCAGAATATAACGATCGCGGTGAACGCCAGGATCCTTGGCTGACTATCCAAACGATGGTGACCTACCGCTACAACGCTCGTAATCAGCTAGTTTCCGCAACCAATGCGGCAGGCGAAGCCGAGCACTACCGCTACAACGACCAACACGTCATTGTGGAACGGCAACTGGCCGGCGGCGCGAGTTTTTTCTGGGAGTGGGAACGGGAAGGCAAGCTATCCCGATGCGTCCGTCACTGGGCCAACTACTCGCAACTGGAAGCTCGCTATGAATGGGACGATAAGGGCTCGGTAACCGCTTACAACTCAGACGGCAGTGAGCAAGTTTATGTGCATGACGAAAATGCACGTCTGATCAGCGAAACTGCGGCCGATGGCGGAGAAACGCAAAACGCTTACGATGATCAGGGGCGTCTGGTAGCCGTCAAAGATCCGATGGGCGCGATCACTGAATATCAGTACAGCGAAGCCGGTCGCTTGATCGCGGTGTTCCCGCCGGAGGGGGCGCCGACCCGTTACAACTACTTCAACGGTCAACTCATCGATGTCCAGCGCGGCAAAGCCCGCTGGAAATACGAACGCAACCGTCAGGGCGATATCACCCAGCAAACCGACCCCGACGGCAACGAAACCCACTACAGCTATGATCGCCAAGGTCGCTTGCTGGAAATCCGTCACCCGGATGGTAGCCGCCATCTATTGGGCTGGAACAATCTCGGTCAGTTGCTGGAAGAACGCCTGCCAGACGGCGGGCAACGCAAGTACCGCTACGATGCGCTTGGCCGGCAAATCACCCGTCAGGATGAATCCGGCGCCATCACTCAGTACCAGTGGGATGCGGTTGATCGCCTGACACAGGTCACCCTCCCCGGCGGCGCGACCCGTGCCTTCACCTACAATCCCTACGGCCGCGTTACTGCCGAACGTGATGAACTTGGCCGCGTCACCCGCTATGAATACGCCGACAACTTGCATCTGGTCAGCCGCCGCATTAACCCCGACGGCAGCCAGTTGCGCTATCGCTACGACAACGCGGGCTTATTGCTCACTGAAATCGAAAACGAACGCGGCGAGCACTACAAGCTCGACTATTACTCCAACGGGTTGATCCAGCAGGAAACCGGGTTCGACGGTCGTCGCACCGCGTACGAATACGATCTGAACGGTCAACTGCTGAAGAAAACCGAATTCGGCGACGACGGCAGCGAACTGCTGACCGAGTATCAGCGTGACGCTGCCGGTCGACTGCTGGTGAAAACACTGGCCGACGGCGAACAGATTCACTACAGCTACGACGCCCTCGGCCGTCTGGTCAATGTCGATGACGGCCACTGGCCGCTCGCCTACGAGTACGATGTACAGGACCGCCTCATCACCGAACACCAAGGCTGGGGCACCACACGCTACGAGTACGACAGCGTCGGCCAACTCAAGCATTGTCGCCTCCCCGACGGCAGCAAACTCGATTACCGCCACCAACCCGGTGGTCAGCTCAGTAGCATCGATCTCAACGGCTCGAGGCTGACCTCTCACCAGTTCATCGTCGGTCGCGAACAGCAGCGTCAACAAGGCCTGCTGCTCAGCCAATACCAATACGATGAACAGGGTCGCCTCCAGGCACACAGCGTCAGCCAGCGCGAAAAAAACTTGTTCCAGCGTCGCTACAACTACGACGCCAGCGGCAATCTCGCTGGCATCGACGACAGTCGCAAAGGCAACCGCAGTTTCCACTACGACCCGCTCGATCGCCTGATCAGCGTTCGCGGCGCAACACCCGAAAGCTTCGCCCACGACCCGGCGGGTAACCTGCTCGGCCAGAACAACGACGGAACCGCCAACCTCGCCAATGTCAAAGGCAACCGCCTGCTGATGCAAGGCGACCGCCACTACGACTACGACGCCTACGGCAATCTCACTCGCGAACGTCGCGGCACCGGGCAAAAACTGGTCACCGAATACAGCTACGACGCGCAACATCGTCTGATCGGTGCCAGCCTGCCGGGCGGGAGTATAGCCAGCTACAAATACGACGCCTTCGGACGTCGTATCGAAAAAACCGTTGACGGCCAGACCACCGAATTCCTCTGGCAAGGCGAACGCCTGATCGCCGAAAGTGCAGACAACCGTTATCGCAGCTACATTTACGAACCGGGAACCTTCCGCCCACTCGCCATGCTCGACGGCGAAGGACCGCGCAAGGCTGCACCCTTCTACTATCAGCTCGATCACCTTGGAACACCGCAGGAACTCACCGATTACAGCGGCGAAATCATGTGGTCGGCCAAGTACCGCGCCTACGGCAACCTTGCCGCGCTGGACGTCAACGAAATCGACAACCCGCTGCGCTTCCAGGGGCAGTACTTCGATGAGGAGACGGGCCTACACTACAACCGCCATCGCTACTACAATCCAGGCACGGGTCGGTTTTTAACGCCGGATCCAATCAAGCTTGCGGGTGGGTTGAATAACTACCAGTACGTGCCTAATCCTACGGGGTGGGTGGATCCGTTGGGGTTGAATGGGTGTCCAAACGCGAAAAACAATGAATCGAATGGTGCAGCCAAAGCCGAGGAGGACGCGAAAGTAAAAGAAGGCAGTCCTGACGCTCCCTATACTGGGCCGTTACCCAAAGCAATGCAGGAGAAAATTTTATATGGTACTCGGAGCCCTGGACACAATAAGCCTGTCGGAGGGCATTCACCGCGGGCAATGAGTTCACCAAATTATCAGTTTGATATTGTTAGCAACAATAAAGACGGAACTACAAGTGTCAAAAATTTTAAAATGATTTTGGAAAGAAAGGATGGAACAGTTGGGTGGTCTGCCGCGAAGTCGCCAAACAGACATACCTTCGCACCTAAAGATTGGAGCGATGCAAAAATACTAAGAGCCACTGACGAAGTAGCAGCAGAACCAGGCAGAATATTGCGAAACGAACCTGGCTCTGTAGTCACCGAACACACCAAAATTGTTGACGGTGTGGAATGGCAAGTAATTAAAGAGAACTGCGTGGTGACTTCATCCTACCCAACAGGAGCTACTCCATGACAGAACTAAAAACAGACGGGATTTATGGAAAGCTGCATGAGTGGATCGGCGACTCTGAAAACTCGAACTGGACAGAGTACACAACGGAACTTGTAGCAAAAACCGTTCTAATAGATTTCGCAAATGAACACTGGAATCGCCTGGCAAACGAAATACTTTTTAAGCCGGAATACTGGCAGCAAAGGTGCGCAGTTTCACTCGGTGAGGATCGATCTGAAAGTTCGATCGAAATCCTTAAACTATTGCTGTCCAACTCAAAATATAAAGATGTAAAAACTATAGCAGCCTACGAACTCGACTGGGCGGAAGTACCAATAGAAAAAAAATATGCAAAATACATTAGACAAATCATTGAAAACACTCCTCCTGAGGAAGTAGAACCCGAGCTAAACAGCTTGCTCTTAAAAGCTGAGTCAGCTTAATAAAATTCGAAACCAAGAGGACCAGAAAATGAAGCAGATTTATTAACTGACGAATAAATCAGTCCGTTTTTCCGCTTGTGTAACTCGCTACGACTAAGCCGACAACCTGCAACTGGTAAGCCGTCGCATCAGACGGCAGCCAGTTGCGTTACCGCTACGACAACTCACGTCTGCTGCTCACCGAAATCGAAAACGAACGCGGTGAGCACTATCACCTCGACTATTTCCCGAACGGCCTGATCCAGCAGGAAACCGGCTTCGACGGTCGTCGCACCGCTTACGAGTTCGACCTTAATGGCCAGTTGGTCAAAAAAAGCGAGTTCGGCGACGACGGCAGTGAACTGCTGACCGAGTATCAACGTGACGCCGCCGGCCGCCTGCTGGTGAAGACTTTGGCCGATGGCGAGGAAATCCACTACAGCTACGACGCCCTCGGTCGTCTGGTCAATGTCGACGACGGCCATTGGCCGCTGGCTTACGAGTACGACGTACAAGACCGCCTCATCACCGAACACCAAGGCTGGGGCACCACGCGTTACGAATACGACAGCGTCGGGCAGCTCAGTCACTGCCGCCTGCCGGATGGCAGCACACTCGATTATCGCCACCAACCGGGCGGTCATCTGGGCAGCATCGACCTCAATGGCTCACGCCTGACCACCCACCAGTTCACTGCTGGCCGTGAACAACAGCGTCAACAGGGCTTGCTGCTTAGCCAATACCAATACGACGACCAGGGTCGCCTGCAAGCGCACAGTGTCAGCCAACGCGAAAAAAATCTGTTCCAGCGTCGCTACAATTACGACGCCAGCGGCAACCTCGCCGGCATCGACGACAGCCGCAAAGGCAACCGCAGCTACCACTACGATCCACTTGATCGCCTCATCAGCGTGCGTGGCGCAACGCCGGAAACCTTCGCCCACGACCCGGCGGGTAATCTGCTCGGCCAGACCGACATGCCTGTCGCCAATCTGGCGAACGTCAAAGGCAACCGCCTGCTGATGCAGGGCGACCGCCACTACGACTACGACGCCTACGGCAACCTGACCCGCGAACGTCGCGGTACCGGGCAAAAACTGGTCACCGAATACCGCTACGACGCGCAACATCGCCTGATCGGCGTCAGCCTGCCGGGCGGAAGCACAGCCAGCTACAAATACGACGCCTTCGGACGTCGTATCGAAAAAACCGTCGACGGTCATACCGCCGAATTCCTCTGGCAAGGCGAACTCCTGATCGCCGAAAGTGCCGACAACCGTTATCGCAGCTACATCTACGAACCGGGAACCTTCCGCCCCCTCGCCATGCTCGACGGCGAAGGACCGCGCAAGGCAGCGCCGTTTTACTACCAACTCGACCACCTTGGCACACCGCAGGAACTCACCGATTACAGCGGCGAGATCATGTGGTCGGCCAGGTACCGCGCCTACGGCAACCTCGCTGCGCTGGACGTCAACGAAATCGACAATCCGCTACGCTTCCAGGGTCAGTATTTCGATGCGGAGACAGGCCTACACTACAACCGCCATCGCTACTACAATCCGGGGACCGGACGGTTTCTGACGCTGGATCCGATCAAACTTGCGGGTGGGTTGAACAACTACCAGTACGTGCCTAATCCTACGGGGTGGGTGGATCCGTTGGGGTTGAATACATGTCCAGGTGGAGATAAATGCATTCCAGGACAAGGAGCCGAAGTACCTGAGGAAAAGGCCAAGGTTGATGTCGGCGACGTACCTCCACCGACGGCAGCGGGAGTCAATTGGAAGGGATTTTCATCTGGAAAGCTCCAACCTCATTATCAAAAACACGTAGTCGACCAGAAAGAATTCGGGGACATAAGCCAAGCTGAATATCTAAAACAAGCCAAAGAATTTTCGAAAGAATCGGGAAAATTTAACGAAACAAATGTAGGAAAAACGATAATTAAACACGACCCAGCTACCGGAAGAATATTCGTTGGACACTTGAAATCTCGGGAAATAAGGACATTCTACCGAGATGATGGGAGAAGCGCTGATCCTTTCCAATCTGCCATTGATTTAGCCAAGGGGCTATAGCATGAGCACACTTGATCGACACCAAGCAATCAATAAAATTTCAACTGAGATTTTAACTTCACTTGATCACGACGAACGGGAATCGATCCTTCTCGACTGGTGGGGAATTGATGAGAGCAACCCAGAGTTCTTTGCTTTGTCGGATGACATGAGGAGCACAATCAAAGCATGTGACGACTTACCAAGCGATATTGACGAAAAAAAATACGACGAACTTCTCCGTATCGCACTCAATTCAAATTTAAAAGGTGTAACCAACACATACCTTGCAGAAAAACTTTCCTCATTAAATCTTGGAGAGTACAACGTGTATGGACAGGTTGAACTTCTAGAAAGTTGCCCTTGCTGCGGATACCTTACACTTTCATCACATGGAAGCTACGACATCTGTGACTTATGCCAATGGGAAGATGACTGCACACTATCCCTTGACACCTATAGTGGGCCGAATCATATGACTCTTGGAGAAGCAAAGAAAAATTTTTTGAAAATTGGCCAAGAGCTTCAGCTCGGCAAATGGGTAAAACGCGAAGATTGACACGCGAATTGGGCCAAAAACAAAGCGGTGGGACTCTGAGAGCTCAAATCTTCTAACAAATCAAGAGTCTGTAGCTGAAAGTTGTGTTTAGAAAATAGGATGGGAACGAGAACAGATTTATTTAACTAGAAATGAATCTGTCGCCTCGAGAAAAACCTGTTCCCGCGTCGCTATAACTACGACGCCAGCGGCAAGCTAGCCGGCATCAACACAGCCGCCAAGGCAACCGCAGCTATCACTATGATCCACTCGATCGACTGATAAGTGTGCGTGGCGAGACTCCGGAAACTTTCGCCCACGACCGCGGGTAACCTGCTCGGCCAGACCGACATGCCGGTCGCCAATCTGGCGAACCTCAAAGGCAACCGCCTGCTGATGCAGGGCGACCGCCACTACGACTACGACGACTACGGCAACCTCACCCGCGAACGTCGCGGCACCGGGCAGAAACTGGTCACCGAATACCGCTACGACTGCCAACATCGCCTGATCGGCGTCAGTCTGTCGGGTGGCAGCACAGACGCCTTCGGCCGTCGTATCGAAAAAACCGTCGATGGCCATACCACCGAGTTTCTCTGGCAAGGCGAACGCCTGATCGCGGAAAGCGCGGAAAACCGCTATCGCAGCTACATCTACGAACCGGGCAGCTTTCGGCCATTGGTGATGCTGGACGGAGAAGGCCCGCGAAAGGCCACGCCGTTCTATTACGAACTCGACCACCTTGGTACACCGCAGGAACTCACCGACTACAGCGGCGAGATCATGTGGTCCGCGAAATATCGTGCCTACGGAAACCTCGCGACGCTGGACGTCAGCGAAATCGACAACCCGTTGCGCTTTCAAGGCCAGTGTTTCGATGCTGAGACAGGGTTACATACCAACCGGCACCGCTACTACAATCCGCGGACTGGACGTTTTCTGACGCCGGATCCAATCAAGCTTGCGGGTGGGTTGAACAACTCCCAATACGTGCCTAACCCTACTGGGTGGGTGGATCCGCTGGGGTTGAACGCCGACTGTTCTGGGGGACCAAACTGTAGACCAGGAATCATTGACCCAGCGGCCTCGGCAAAAGTAGATGAAAAGGTACCGGTAGTTCCAGGTTCATCATTAAAACTTGGGGAGTCGAGAGTAGTTGATGGGTAGCAAAACTCGGGTCGGACGTTGGATGTCACCAGATGAACTGTCTCAAATGCAGAGTAGCAATAAAATCGTCCAGGAACTGGCGGGCAAACTTTCATTTCAACCAATGGCGCTGCTGACTTTAAAGGAGCTGCAATCAACAATTCCGTCTACGCCGAGTTTGATGCCCCAACCTCAAACTTGCTACAGGGAGACCAGCATCTCCCCTCAGTGGACAACATTACAATCGTGGATAAAAACAATGAATATCCAATTTTTCAATGAACACCTCAAGCCAAACCTATCTCAATATTCTTTTGAGTACTCGCATTTTCTCAGGGGGAGACTTCGGCGACCTAGAGCGAGTCGAATTTGAGGGCCGTGGAAAAGTTGGAACAATTGACTTCTGGTCACAGGGCTGGATAGGAGTCGATGTCTTTGACTGTAACTCAGACGAGCAAATCCTCAATAAAATGTTATCTCCAGATGAGCGCGAATCAACTGTCAAAACATTTGAAATACTTATGGAATTGCTGTCTCGATAGAGGCACTACAAAAAAGCTAGATCAGAGGGGAATACATTTTTTATCGAAAAAAGAGGCTGAGAAAATAGCGGACTGATTTTTTATTTACTAAAAAACAAATCCGCCCCGCCTTTCAACTAAATAAATTACAGCCAAGTCAAGTACATATATGAATCATGACCATCCAACGTCAGAAGACGCACTTAAAATATAAAAAAAATAAAGAAAAAATGCTTATCAACGAAATAGAAAAACTAGACGGCACCATAAATTTTGACGACATCTCTCAGGTAGATCAATCCTCTGAAATATCTCTTATAGTGGACGAACTCAAGGAGGATCTATTTCAAGCGAGCCTTCCTTTCGAACAAATATTGGATATTGGCTGGTATCCAGAATTCAGTGAGACCGGAGCGTTCAAGGTATCACTAATAGAACATTTAGACTGGGAAAACCCCATTCATAGCGAAAAAGCAAAAAACTGGACTGATCTAAAAATTGCGCTTGAAAACACTTTGAAGAAGGTACGCATCAAATAAGGGAATCAGCCGTACAATCAAAGCGACACAAAGGGGCGGCGCCTAAAGCAACCGCCTGCTAATGCAGGGCGGCCGCCGCTACGACTAGACTACGCTGCCTACGGCAACCTGACCCGCGAACGTCGCGGCACCGGGCAGAAACTGGTCACCGAATACCGTTACGACTGCCAACATCGCCTGCGCGCCATCAGCCTGCCTGGCGGCAGCGTTGCGACTTACGAGTCCGACACCGCAGGAACTCACCAAGTACAGCGCCGAGGTCATGTGGTCCGCGAAATATCGTGCCTACGGAAACCTCGCGGCGCTGGACGTCAGCGAAATCGACAACCTGTTGCGCTTTCAAGGCCAGTATTTCGATGTTGAGACAGGGTTACATTACAACCGGCACCGCTACTACCATCCGGGGACTGAATGTCTGGCCAGGTAAAAAACCTGCTCCACACTATCTCTTCAACGCAAGCGAAAAAAAAGTAATAACACTGCTCAAGGCATTCAAAAAATGAGTTATTTCGACGACGAGCTTGAAAAAGATCTAACAGCCTCCAATATTCTTTTTGAGATATTGGCCCCCGAAATCCATGATACTTTTGTGTCTAGCATCAACGAAAAACTACCATTCTCCGGGTCTAAAATAGCGTGGAGCACAATCCAAAACAGCATGAACTACGCAAAAAATGAAAAACCCCAAGCATTCTTTTATATATCAAATAAAATAAGAGACGTGAATATCTCTGAGATAATTTTCCTTGGCGACTCTCTTACTGAGAGCGCATACAGAACAAGCACAGCACGCTTGGAAAACATACTACAAATTTTTTCGGATATACCTCAACACACCTACTTTTTCTCAGACAGCCTCAGCTTCATAGGCTGCATCAGTAGTGAGGGTGAAATAAACTTTAGCGAGCGCCCCTTTTGACTATCACCTTTACCCAAAAATCGCGACGAATGACAGGTTGTTGGTGATAGCCGGTCGCTGGGCAGCAAGAAGGACGACGCATAGCACCGCCTGATCGAAGCCAAGAACGCTGCCGGCGAAGCCGAGCATTATCGCTTCCACTGGGCGCGGTTACCGAATACCGCTACGACGAAGATGGTTTGATGGTCGCAGTCATTCCGCCGGAGGATGAACCGACCTCGTATGAGTACAGCAACGGTTTCGTCAGCCACGTTCATCGTGGCAAAGCCAGCTGGAATTCCGCTTGGTCAACGTCGACGACGGCCACTGGCCGCTCGCCTACGAATACGACTTGCAAGATCGCTTGATCACCGAACACCAAGGCTGGGGCACGCTGCGCTACGAGTACGACAGTGTCGGCCAACTCAAGCACTGTCGCCTCCCAGACGGCAGCAAACTCGACTATCGCCACCAGCCCGGCGGCCTGCTCAGCAGCATCGACCTCAACGGTTCACGCCTCACCACCCACCAATTCAACGCCGATCGCGAACAGCAACGCCAGCAAGGTCTTCTGATCAGCCAATACCAATACGACGAACAAGGTCGTCTGCAAGCGCACAGCGTCAGCCAACGCGACAAAAGCTTGTTCCAGCGTCGCTACAGCTACGACGCCAACGGCAACCTCGCCGGCATCGACGACAGCCGCAAAGGCAATCGCAGCTACCACTACGATCCGCTGGATCGCCTGATCAACGTACGTGGCGCAACGCCCGAAAGTTTTGCCCACGACCCCGCAGGTAACCTGCTCGGTCAAACCGACATGCCTGTTGCCAATTTGGCCAACGTCAAAGGCAACCGCCTGCTGATGCAGGGCGACCGCCACTACGACTACGACGCCTACGGCAACCTGATCCGCGAGCGGCGCGGCGCGAACCAGAAACTCGTCACTGAATACCGCTATGACTGCCAACATCGTCTGATCGGTGTAAGTCTGCCGGGAGGCAGTACGGCGGCATACAAATACGATGCCTTCGGCCGCCGTATCGAAAAAACCGTCGACAGCCATACCACCGAATTCCTGTGGCAGGGCGAACGTCTGATCGCCGAGAGCGCCGACAACCGCTATCGCACCTACATCTACGAACCCGGCAGCTTCCGCCCCTTGGCGATGCTCGACGGCGAGGGTCCACTAAAGGCCACGCCGTTCTACTACCAACTCGACCACCTCGGCACTCCGCAGGAACTCACCGACGACAGCGGCGAGATCATGTGGTCCGCGAAATATCGTGCCTACGGAAACCTCGCGACGCTGGACGTCAGCGAAATCGACAACCCGTTGCGCTTTCAAGGCCAGTATTTCGATGCTGAGACAGGGTTACATTACAACCGGCACCGCTACTACAATCCGGGGACCGGACGTTTTCTGACGCCGGATCCAATCAAGCTTGCGGGTGGGTTGAACAACTCCCAGTACGTGCCTAACCCTACGGGGTGGGTGGATCCGTTGGGACTGAGTACGACCTGTCCTGGACCTGATTGCAAGCTACCGACGAACTCGGCCAACGCCACCAAGCCTGACCATTTGCCGATGAGTCAGGAAAAGTTCGATGAAATACTTGATATGAATAAGGCTGATCGGCCGCCTAATCCCGGTGATTATCTTCCCGACAGCTATATCAACGCTCACAGAGAGCTTTTTGCAAAAGAGGGGGATCCTTCGTAGTGATCGAAAGTTGGATCACGGGTTCCAGTTACCCAACCTTCCCTCAACGAAAATTTGTCGGGCTCTTGTCTGAGATGGAAGAAGTTGTCGCCAAACATCGAGCAGCGGGTAACGACTGGAGAGTCCTAAACAAGGAGCTGATTCTTGGTGCGAAGAGTCTTGAAGATGACGGCATCTATATCGTTAAAATCAAACCAGATGATCCTCGCTTCAAGTACGAGATGCCAAACGGCAGGGAAAATGGCGCTTACCCCAACGAATGGGTTCCTGGTGGTGCAACGAAAAGTGGTACAAAAGAAGCCGCACTGATCGGCTCAGAAAACGTTACCCACAACAGTGACATTGGGACACTACTGAAAAACTTCGACGATTGGGAAAAGCTTCAATGAAAACCACATTTGAAACCGCCTTAGATCAGCATGAAATTTCCGAGTTCTTCAAAGGTGAAGGGATTTATTTCGCTAGAGGTTCCGATTGGGGTGACCACCTGCATGTGAGCAACTGGCAGGAAATGTGCAGTGTTTTAAAAAATCAAAAAGCGCCACAAAGCCTTTTGACAAAAATATTTGAAGATTACGCCAAATATTTAAACGAAGATTATTCGGATGCGGAAGGATTGCTCTCAAACATAAGCGCTTACTACACATTAAAAAGCAAGATTCCGTTTCTAGCCAGCGATAGCTATGACCTAATTGAAAGCCTTGATGAGAAAACCAAGAAAAACATTGGAAAACTATTTCGACTATTGAGGCAGGAATACGACATAAAAAACAGCGATCTGCCCAAATACAAATTTGACGAAGAGATCAAAAGATTAAAAGCCAAAGGATGTTTATTTGAACTCGAAAGTTTGTGAATTGAGTTCAACTGCAAAGATACGTTCCCTAGTAATGCATAGGGGTTTTCGTGGGCACTGGGTTAACCTCATCGCCCAGCCAACTCGAAATCAGGATGCTGCTTGCGGATCCATGATTCGAATAGTTTCGATTCATTCATTTCATTATTGCTTGCCCATAGCAACTACTCAACGGTCTATTTTCGAGGCTTGAAAGTGTCTACCAAACTCCGGGCGATTCACCCGCTGCGGCAAGATCTTCCCTAACGGCGCCTTCGGATAGGCCGCGTTGGTAGAAAATGTCATGATCGGTACTTAACACCCAGAAAAGCTAGCAGGGAGTGCTTCGATCGCCATGGCTAAAATGCGAGAAAAAATGGACAGCGTCCGTGCATCCCGGGACGGTCATGAATTCCACGAGGCGTGGGTGGCACGTAAATGTCTGGGGTTGGTGCTGCCGAAAGACAAATTCATTGGGGTTGCGATCGAGGGCTTTTCCCCTCTCGATCAAAAAGGGGCAGCGGACGCGGGAAATGAGATTGCCGATGCCGTTTTGTACTATGGAGATGCTGCCTCATTCGAAAATGCGCACCAGATCGTCGTGGTGCAGGTCAAGTACTCGAAAGCGTCGGAAGACAAAGCATTTCGTGCGGCTGACGCAAAGAAAACCATTGATAAATTCGCCAAGACCTATCGATCTCATAAAACCAAATATGGCACTGTTAAAGCGCGAGACAAACTTCGTTTCGAGCTAGTGACTAATCGTCCTATTCTCTCCGAGCTGGACGACGCGGTCGCTGGAATTATTGCCGGAACAGCGTTGACGGGCACAGCGAAAGAACAGGCAGAACAAGTCACGGCAGCTTGTAAACTCAAGGGCAAAGATTTGGTGGAGTTTGTCAGCCGGCTGCATTTTACGGGGATTCGCGGAGATTTGCGGGAAAGCAAGCATCGTTTGGCACTGATCCTAGCGGACTGGGCCGCTGCGCGTGATCCTCAGGCAAGAGTACGGCTCAACTCCATCAGGGAGCTGGCTCGTGATAAAGCGAATCTTGCCAATCAACGGCGAAACGTTATATCACGTGCTGACATTCTGACAGCCTTAGAACTGCAAGATGAACGCGATCTCCTGCCATGCCCCGCAAGTTTCCCAGATGTTGGCGACGTTTTAGAACGCTGCCAACTGTCCGAGGCCGTCGCGAAGATCCCGCAACTTACCGTCCCTCTGCTCATCCATGCGGATGGCGGTATCGGTAAAACGGTCTTCATGAACTCCATTGCGGGCCGGCTTGCAACAACCCATGAAATTGTTCTCTTCGATTGTTTTGGTATGGGGCAGTACCGCACACCCGGCGATGCTCGGCATCTCCCGCGAAAAGGCATGGTTCATATCGTAAATGAATTGGCTTGCCGAGGCTTTTGTGACCCTCTACTACCGAGCACGGATAACAGCGATGACCTAATTCGGGTGTTTCGCCTGCGAATGAATCAAGCCGCAGAGACGATTCGACGTTTCCGGGATGATCGACAACTCATCCTGTTGTTGGATGCGATTGACAACGCCGGCGAACAAGCCAGAGATCGCGGTGAGTCATCTTTCCCTGCGCTTCTGCTCTCCAGCTTAACTGACGGTGGTTCGATTCCTGGCGTTCAGTTGGTGGTGAGCTCACGCACCCATCGACGGGCCGTTGCGACTGGCGACGCTATATGTGAACAGTTTGAGTTACAGCCATTCACGATCGATGAGACCGGCGCGTTCTTGCGAACCCGGCTGGACAAGTACAGCGAAGATAATATTCAAGTTGCTCAGTCTCGATCGCGAGGTAACGCTCGCGTACTTGAGCACTTGGTCGCGGATGGTCTCGAAGTTCTGGCGACATCCGAACGAGACAACGTCGTCCAGTTAGATGAGCTGTTGCACAAACGCATTGAGTCCGCGCTAAAACAAGCGCGCAAGCAGGGCTATCGTGACCCTGATATCAATATGTTTTTGACCGGCTTGGCGTCTCTGCCGCCACCGGTTCCCGTGCGGGAATTTGCTGAGGCGAGCGGACTGGCGGAGGGAGCCATCGCTAGTTTTGCAGCTGACCTGTCCCCACTGTTAGAACATACCAAACATGGACTAATGTTCCGGGATGAGCCCACAGAGACTCTCATCCGAGACCAGCACTGTGCAGACAAGGAGACCTTACGCAGTCTTGCAAATAACCTTCTCGGCATGCAGGCCACGTCGATCTATGCCGCGACCACATTGCCCGACCTGTTGCAGCAACTGGAAGACGGCGAACGTTTGTTCGACCTCGCTTTTGATGAGCGAACCCCGATCGCCATCAAAAGCGCTGTGAGTCGCCAGGCCATTCGACACGCGCGCTTGCGAGCTGCAGTAGCCTACGCGGCGGAGAGGGATGAAGCGAACCGCTTAGTTCCACTTCTAGTGGAGTTGTCGACGCTTGCCGCAGTGGATCAACGTGGTACGGATTACATTCTCGACAATCCTGATCTCACGATCTTTTCAGGGGATGTTGACCCAATTCGGCGTCTTTTTGAGTTGCGTACTCATTGGCCAGGTACCCGTCACGCGCGGTTGACGATCGCTTATGGTCTTGGCGGTGATTTGGCAGATGCTTATCACCACGCGCATCGGGTTAGAGAGTGGAGGAACCACTGGCTTGAACAAGACCGAAAAAATCAGCTACAGCACGACAGAGCGGATCCTACCGTCTTGGACATGGCTGCTTTGCCTTTTGGCTATCTGGTCAACGGGGAGAGTGAGCGTGCGGCACGCGATCTCACGGTATGGATGGATTGGTATGCCTTTGAGGTAGCCGAAACGCTAGTTCCCTTGTTACGGCTAGGCGCTGAAATGGGCAGCCTCAAGCACTGCGTTCTAGACGCTTTCTTGAAATCGGACCTATTGGGCCCAGGAGCGCTGACAGCTCTGATTCCGTTTGTTGAGGAGAATCAATCCCTTCAACAAGTCCTGATCAGCAGGCTCGCACAAGCTTGCGAAAAAGCCGGACAGGTGCGGTTGGGGGAAAAAGATTATAGCTACAAACAACCGCGAATCATCCGTGGCTTGTTACGAGCGGCATCAATAGCCCAGATGCAAGGAATGAAAATAGATGCACGCCGGATTCTAGCTGCCACACCGATACCTCCTCCTTCGCTATACCTGTACATGAACGAATATTGGTCTGGAGAGGTTTATGCATTTCTGGCAAAGCAGGCACTGCTCTGCATCGCAGATGAAACTGAGCTTCTTGAGCGACATCTGCTCCCTCAGGAACTGGCGGATCTAATCTTACACATGCCTACCCCCCTTCAAGGGGCGGAGCTCGTGGCAGTTTTGAAGGCTGAGCTCGAGAAGCATGCTAAGGAGTCACTCGCCAAGGACAATCAAGAGATGGGTATCTCTGCCGACACGAAAAATGCTGCCGTTCGGTTCTTGGCGCACCATCTGGGTCACTGGTTAACGATTTCCCGTGCATTTACCGCCTGCTTTGGTAACACGCTTGAAAGTGAGCGTTGCTTGACTCCACTAATCAAACTTTGGCCAGAGCTGCTTCGCTGCCAAGATTACCAATCCGGAGGTACTAACGCGCAACGCCAACGACTTCTAGTGGCCGATCGGCTTCTGACGCTAGTGTTTGAAGCCGCGCCTGCGCTAGAGCACGTTCAGGTCGTCAATTACTTAGAGGCAGTAAAGGCCCGCGACGTTATCGATATTTCGCATCTGATCAGCATCGTGGGTGTGCTGGCCACCCGTCCCGGGCTTCACGTTTTGGCGGGGACAACAGCCAACACCGCCAAACTGGCCATCGAACGAGAAGATGAGGTCAAGCAGCGAGCGACGTTATTCGCTGACTTAGCGCGAGCAGTATCTCCAGCCAGCCAGCAGGAGGCGGTTGTTTATTTTCATCGCGGCCTGGAACAGATGGATGCCGTCGGCTCTGGCGACTATCAGTTCGTGAATGAGTTGATGCAGTTTGCAGGCTCCCTGAATGGGGAGGAGCTATCCGATGAGGACAGCCATACGCTTTCCAACATATGTGAATTAAATTTAGGGGAGGAGGAAAACAAGTTCGATTGGGGCCTGTATGGCATGGCGATGGCTAATGTTTCGGGCGTGAAAGGGTTAGCCAAGCTTGGGCGGTGGGAAGATCGCGGTAGGGTCACGCTTGATTACACACTCCTTCCTTATATCCGGGCGTTGATCCACTTGGGGAAAATCGATCCGGCAGCGGCACTGGCAATCCTTCGCATAGCTAATCCGGCAGAACTCTATGTGTGCGGTACTGAGCAATTGATTGACTCGTTTGAGCGTCGACAGTTAGGGGGGCAGAAGGAGCTTACGGAAGAGTTGATCAAACAGTACCAGCAAAACAATCCTCACGGATTCGGCGCGGCGGTACCACGCGCCTTGGCTGGATTGGCGAAGTCTACGTTCGGTGAGATGTCCCGCGAGCATGAGTACCTGACTTCACTGGCTGAGCGGATTGAAGTGTCCACTCGTGAATATAACGACTTGAACAACTGGAAAGGCTCACCCCAACCCGTCGATGTCGAACAACGTCATCAAGAGCAGGTTGCTGCCGAAACGCTGCTTGCGTCACTTGTTCTCGAGACAGACCCGGTGGACGAGCTTTCCCTCGCAGACGCGCTGAGAAAACTACATGAGCTAAATGGTTGGGGATGGGGTACGCAGCGAGACTTTTTCGAGCAAATTGGAGCGAAGATTCCCTATGGTATGTGGTCGCAATACGTCATTGTGATTGCTCGCCATGAACAACTGAAGCTCCATGAGAAGCTTCGCATTCTCAGCGACTGCAAAAGCGCTTGGTCGCAAGCATCCAATGCTCTTGTAAACGCGCTACACGACTGCGCTGAAATCATTATCCGGCAGTGTGCGGATGAATTTATTTCATATGGTCGTCTGAGCATCTCTGATATCGATGAGCTTTCGGCGATTTCAGGTATGAATCGTCCGATACTAATCCTAGCTTTGATCAAGGAGTTTTCCCGACCCAGTTTCGATGTTCCGGCATCCATTTGGTTAAGCCTGGCAACAAACGTCAATCCGTCGGCTACAGAAGGTGTCGGTCAAGCGGCCATGCATCGATTATTGAACGCAGGAGCAGCCAAATTAGCGTCATCGGTAGTGGACGGTCCCTGGCAATCCGCTCTCTACTCGTCAGGAGATCAAGCTGATGCGGCCGCTTGCCTAATCTGGTTCGCGCTTGGTGCGCCTCAGGCTGAAAGACGGTGGATGGCCGCGCACAGCCTCAGGGTTGCGGTAAGGCTCGGTCGTACAGATATTCTGGACAAGGTTGTGATGAAGTTTGATGCAACCGATGCGGCGTGTTTTCAAGCCGCGGAATTACCGTTCTTTCATCTTCATGCGAAGCTCTGGCTCATGATTGCGCTGGCGCGAATTGCCTTGGATGAGCCTGCAGCGATAAGTAAACACCGAGCCCTCATTGAGCGAACTGCCCTGGATGCAAAAAACCCTCATGTGCTTTTTAAACACTTCTCGGCGCAAGCACTGCTCACATGCAGCCGCACTGGCAGCCTCGCACTTGAGCACTCGAAATTAACCGAGCTTGAACATGTCAATCACTCCCCCTATCCAGTGACTAAGTCGAGCAAGCATCTCGGCAACTCGTTTTATAAAGCTAGGCCTGAGGGCGCGTCGAAGCCCCTCAAGTCACTGCATCTCGATTATGACTTTGGCAAGTACGATGTAACACAGCTAGGTGGGATGTTTGGCAAGGCGCATTGGTACGCGGAAGACGCAATAAATCAATGGGTGAGAAAACATGATTCTGAAATCACTCATATGTCGGATCAGGGTGGGCGCACTGTGTACCGCCGTAGAGGCCATCACACATTCTCCACCGACCATCATACTTATGGTGAGCAGTTGTGTTGGCATGCCTTGCATGCGGTAGCCGGAGAGTTTCTTTCCCAGCTCCCGGTGGTTCAGGGGCCCTATGACGAGCAAGATCCTTGGGAGGATTGGTTGAATCGACGAGTGTTGACTCGTAAGGATGGGCTCTGGTTGGCCGACGCCACGGACAGCCGACCTTTAGCCACTCGCATCAATCTACGGGAAGCAAACGAGGGCACTGTGGGCCTAACTGGAACATCAAGCACACTGCAATCGCTGCTGGGCATCGGTAGCGCAATGGGTGAATGGCTAGTGGTTGATGGCGAGTGGAAATCTATCGATGGCATCAACGTTCACATCCGGTCTGCAATGGTCCCTGCCGAGGAAAGCGCGCTTGTCGCATACGAACTTGCCGGTGAGGATCCCTTCCAAGCCTACATCCCTCGGCTAGTTGAGTATGAGGATGCGGATCCTGAGGCTGAGCAATCGCATCTCCCCTTCAGGCCCTGGATCGTCGATTCTGATTGCGATGAGGGAATAGATGCATCCGATACACTAGGAGTAGTGCAGGCGGCTTCGCGGTTGAAACTTGCCAGAAACGTAAATGCTTTCGCTCAAATCGCCATGGCAGATTCCCTTGGACATCGATGGGTAGACCCGTCAGGTGCTGTCGTGGTGCACTCCGATATCTGGAATCAAGCAGCCGACCGTTACGAAGAACACCGGTCCAGTGGCACCCAGCTGAGTTGCCGGTCAGATTTAATCCTAAAATATCTGACTGCAAACAACGCACATTTGCTCATCTTGATAGTACTTCGTAAGTTTGAGCCCGGATTTGGTGATCGATCCTCTAGATCCAGATACACCATGGCTGTGATAGAAGTGACGGAATCACTGGGAGTTACTTACCACCCAGGACGGTCGAATAAATTGGACGAAGAGGATTGACTCTCCTCACTGAGGCCAAGAGCTCATATAACCGTCTGTATTTTTTTATAGACCGTAAAGGGGACGACCGTAAAGGGGACAGATTTATTTTCCAATTGAAAAATAAATCTGTCCCGAATGGCAGAAAAATAAATCTGTCCCGAATGGCACAATGCGGGGGTTGGACGGTTTCTGACGCCGGATCCGATCAAGCTTGCGGGTGGGTTGAACAGCTACCAATACGTGCCTAATCCTACGGGGTGGGTGGATCCGTTGGGGTTGAGTGCTAATTTGGCTTACTGCCCCAAAGTTAAATCGATTGACCCCAACGAAATAAGGTTTTCTCAAACATCTGTTTCGTACAACAAAATTGACAGAGCGGGGACTAACTATACATATGATGAGTTGGTTTCAAGCATGAGAAAAAACGGCTGGCAAGGAGATCCTATTGACGTGGTGCGGATGCCTGATGGTCACCTTGCGAGCATGGGTAACACCCGTGCACGAACTGCCCGGGAGGCTGGCATTAAAGTAGAAGCTGAGGAGCGCGGTTATAATGACCCTGTCTCGGAGCCTGAACAGCAGCGTTTCGCCGTAAAAGGCAGAAACCAGATACATGGGGAGAGGCTATCGAATTGAGCGTCGGCAAACAGTCTCCGAAACGATTCGGACAAGAGACTCCATATGGCTCGCATGAACTGCCTAAACTGAGTGAAAAAGAATGAATTTTCATTTAAACATTGTAGATCGAGAAGAATTTTCTTATCCAAACAGCTTCATACAAACAATCAGCTCTAACCCGGAGATTGATATAGAGCCGTGGTGGTTCATTTTTTTTGGAGAGGGAGATGTTAACTACTGGCATCACACTCTAAAGAAACTTTACCCAAAGAGAGACTTGATACCGTTTGCCAGATTCAATGCAAATGATGACATTGCTTGCTTTGATGGCAATGATACATCCGGCGACCCAAAGGTAGTCATAATTCATGCTTACGCTTCTGATGGCTGGGAGCTTCATGGATCTTATGAAAATTTCTATGCATGGTTGGATGCAGCAATAGATACACATAATTCTTGGGAGGAGGATGAGTAACAGAAAGGAAAGGGGACAGAGAAGCCGCATGTTGACCGATGAACAAGCTCGAAACTCACTGAAAACACTAATAGCAGCTCACCTTAAAACTAACCCCTCAGAGGCTGATCAACTATTAAACATAATCGACGACCCATCTCGCCAAGTCCCTATCAGAGCCTTCCTGGAGTCCATCCGACAAAATCCGCACCTGGCCTTCACCCTGAACGAACTGAGCTTGATCGACGAACTTTTATACCTGTACGGCTAGATCATGCTGAAGCAATATGAAAAGCACTTCTGACACCGCGCTAGACCAGAACCAGCCCCTGAATTTTTCAAGGGAAGCAGAGTTTACTTCGCCAAAGGCTGCAACCTGGTCCATTATTTGCCTGTAAGCCTGCTGGCAAGGAATGTGGTGTATTGAATAAGCCACAAACACGATTACGGTCAACTCCATGAAATTCAACGACATCCTTGTGAACACGATCGAGCGTTTCACCCTCGGCATAGAAGAGACGACGGGGACGTCTTACGTCTGCATTCCGGTGAGCAATCGCATGGCCGATTACGAGGAGTATTACGCAATAAGCGAAGAGGAATTCGAGCTCTTCCTCAAAGATTCCGGCGCAGCACTGCAATTTGTCACCCGTTGCAGGAACAGGCTTGTAGATGAACACCTGATGTTCAAGCCCGGAACAGATCGTGGCGTGGCAACTTAATTCATCCTGCCGCAGGCGTCCGGCCGTTCGCCCCCGCCCTCCACCACGGCTTCAGCGATTTCATACTTCACCACCACCCGATTCCGATAAAGCCTCCCCTTTTTTGGCCGAAGGGGAAATCGTTTCAACAAATGTCCCCGCCCCCATATCAGGCCTTTTCAGAACCAAACACCTACACTCGCTCCGCAGAATTGCGGCAGAATTGCGTCCATTACAATCGGAGTGTGCACATGAAGTGGTTAAAAGGATTGGTTCTCGGGGCACTCGTTCTGGCGCTGAGTGCCTCTGCGCTTGGGCTTTATTACGTGCTACCTCAACACGAGGTAGTGCTGATCACCGGCGTCGAAGTCAAACGCGTCGATGACGACGGGGTCATCAATGCCGAGAACCCTGCGGACGGCCCGACCCGGGATGTCTACTTTATCAATACCGAGGACCCGGACACGAAGAAGGTCGTGGTGTATCGCAATGAAGATACCGGCTGGAGCTTCCCTTGGTACTTTAAATTTGACTCGGCCGACATCCAGGCCAAGGCCCAGGGCTATTCGCGTGATACGGCGCAACTGGCGCTCATCCGCTACTACGGTTGGCGGATTCAGATCCTGTCGGTCTTCCCCAATATCACGCACATCGAACCGACGACCCACCGTGACCAACCGTTCCCGTGGTTCAACACCATTTTCTTCAGTGTGACCGCACTGTTCGTGGTGGTTATCGCCTTTGTCGTACGGCGCCGCCTTAAACGCCGTGGCCAAGTTGCGGTGAACTGATCACTTTGGGCTGGCCGCGCCAAATAACCGGTCGGCTATCTGCCGACCTCGGTCCGGTCCTTCAACAGCATCGGACATTAGCTTAGCGCTTTGGATGAATACCATGGAACGCTCGCGCTCCCAGTGGTATTCATCCCCCACTGCCCAGCTTGTCCTCGATCAAAGCTTCAGCGATTTCATATTTCACCACCACCCGATTCCGATAAAGCCGTTCACGCTTCACCAACTCGCCAATCTGCCCTTTCTCCCGCACCTCCCGCCAAATCTCATTCTCCCGAAACACCCGCCCGCCATCCCGAACGAACCGATGCGCTTCTTGAAACACGTGATAGCGGAATTCCCGTGCCTGATCACACAACAACTCCCCCTCCAGCTGCGTCTGCGCGACATTCAACTTCAGCTGAAAACTGCGATCCGTCGGGTTGTGCAGCACCAGATCAACGTAGTTGTAGAAAATCGCCGCACCGGAGCCAAACGGCAGCACCCGACCTTCATCCGGAAACGGGTCGAAACTGTGGTTGGAGCGCTCGATCACCACTAGAGGTGAATGAATGGCCATCCAGTGGATGAGGTTGCTCAGTTGGCAAATGCCGCCGCCGACACCGGTACGCGCTTCGCCGAAGGACAGCTCCATGCCTTCGACATAGCCGCGTTTGCGGGTCGGGCGGCCGACCAGGCGGCAGAAGGAGAAGTGTTCGCCGGGGGCGATGATTACGCCGTCGATGGCGGCGACCGCCAGTCTTAGGTTAATGACTTTGTTGTGTTGCAACGCCAGGTCGGAGTCGCCGAGTTTGCGGATCAGTTTTGAGGTGTGTTTCAGGTAGCGAAACGGCAAGCGCTCGGCCAACGCAATAGGCATCGCATAGCGTTTACGCGAGTAGCGCCAGGCGATCTGCCGGAACAGTCTTTTTTGCCACACGCGCATCCAGTACAGGGCCGGGTGGTAAAGGGAAAGTGGTTTCATCCGTGACGCAACGGCGGCTGCCGTTTTCTTCCTTGAGCTGAGCAATGGCGGCGGATTTTAGCGTGAATCTGCCGGGGCTGCGCATGGCTTCGCGGTGAAAATTAAGTTTGAGCTAAGGTTGCCTCAATACAATCCGCGGCAGAACAAGCCCATAAGCTGCGGATGAGTCATACCTATGAGAACGTTTGATTTACCAACCAGACAGCAGTCGAATTTCAGTCTCGTCTTGGTGAATTACAAAACGGCGGATCTCACGAAGATGTGCCTGGAGCTTTTGCACCAACACGTCACGCAGCATCAAATTCCGGTGTGGGTCGTAGACAACGACTCCGCTGACGAGAGTCTGGATTACTTGCGTTCGCTCGACTGGATCAATCTGATCGAACGTCCTTCGCCGGGGAAGGAACATGGCCATATCGCTCATGGTAAAGCGCTCGATCTGGCATTGGAAAAAGTTGAAACCGACTATTTGTTTTTGCTGCACACCGATACCTTTGTCTACGACAAAGACATCTTTGCACTGATGATGCGCGAATGCATGAAGGCGCCGGACATGGCGGCTGTCGGTTGTGTAGAGCAACTTGATCGCGGCATCTTAAGAGATACATGGCGTTTAAGTTCGCGCTTTGTCAAACACTACTATCGTCGGGCGAGAACGAGCATGGGCTTGCCCTCAAAAGAACCAAAGCCTTATCGAGAAACTCATCTCAAGAGCTTCTGCACCTTGTGGAATTGCCGTTTGATGAAGTCGCGCGGTTTGCATTTCTCCATGGATGACCGAGTGCCCGGTTATACCCTGCAAGACCGTATGCTTAGCCAAGGCTACGGAATCAAGTTCCTCTCTCACCGCAAGATTTTTCGCTATCTCGACCATATTCAGGCAGGCACGGTCGCCGCGGCGGGCACCTACGGCAAAAATCACCGCCGCACCAAGATGTATCAGGAGACGCTCAAGCGCCTCCAGCTGGAACGCGGCATGGGCCAGACGAGCCATAACTGAGTTGCGGATAAATAACAGCGGACAATAAAAAAGGGCGACTTAATAGTCGCCCTTTTTTTGTCTGAATTTTTTGCCTCTGCTCCGAGGAGGTGTTCGCCCAGTGTAATGGCCTGGCAATCCATGCACCGGTAAAGAGCCCTGACACTGGGCGAACGGGAGGGATTTTAATGGAAGTTGGCAGATATGTCGTCATTCCCGAACATGAAATTTGTGTACTAAAACGTTAACAGCAATGTGTGACCGATATTTACCGACAAACTTCAAGAAAATATCCAGCTCGAACATTTCATATGATTGTTCTCATACAACTACCTGTACAAGAACAATCATTCTGTAGAGCTTGTACTCAACTTTCGTGTTGACTGGTCACTTTCAAGATATCGGTGTAAGTCACTACCACGCTCTGCCCGACTTTCAGGTCTTTGAGCTTGGCTTGAACCTCAGGCCTCACGACGTCGAGGGTTTTCGATTGGCCGGATGGGTTTTCCAGCGTGACCTGATGTTTGTTCAGATCAATTTTGGTGATTTTCAGTTGCACCTGGACTTGGCGGAATGCCTCGCCGCCCGGGTTGCTGCTGCCCGGCGCGTTGCGCAACTCACCGGTACGTTCGGTAGAGCCAGGCAGACCTTTATCCACGTCGGTGTCCAAATAAGCAGCGACAGCACGGGTAACTTCGACCTTCACCTGATCGCCAACCCTGAGATTGGCAAGGTTTTTCGCCTTGTCGCTAAGCTGGACGTGCACCTGGCGGCCTTCAGCGCCTTCAAGGACAACCTGATGATTGGCCGGGTCAACCGCCAGCACTTTGGTGGTGACCTGGTCAGCCTCGACCGTGGCGGACAATGGAATATCGGCAGCCACTGCCGACAGGCTGGCAGCGGACAGAACAGTAGCGAGGGCGATGGCGTGAGTCAGTGCTTTGAGCTTCATAAGCGGTACATTCCCTGTGATGGATGGCAGCGCACGGCGCAGAATCGGTTCCAGCGCAATGCGTGCCAAGGAGCATAGACGCTCCGAAAAATGCTGCCCCTTAGTAGCCGGTCATCTCCAGATAGCCGCGCCCGCCATGACTGCCACTCAAGCGCACCGGCCCTTCCCAATAGGGAATGCGCAAATCCATCCAGGCCTGAGGGTTGAGTGCATCAAGAGTGATGTCCAACCGTTTCGAAGGGATAGCGATCGTCCAACGCACCGGCATCGAACGCCCGGAAACCGTCACAGTGTCCTGCGCAGTAAGCTTGATCTGCCCGGCATGCAGGGTCTCGGCCCGGCCATCTGCGGCAATCCATGTACCGGTAAGATACGGCGCTCCCTCCTTCTGCCGCATGCGATAAAGCATCACATGCTCGCCACTGTCGAGATGCAGGGAGAACCAGTCCCAACCCGTCTGATTGGCCGTCAACGGCTGACTGCTCCATTCGCGATCAAGCCAGGCCGGGCCGCTGACGCTGTAGCTTTTGCCGTCGATTACCAAGGTGCCGCTGGCCTGAAAAAACGGCTGACTGTAGTAGTACGAAGCCTGGCCCTGTTCGGATTTCTGACTGAAGCCCTTGTCGCCTTGCAACACTAGCGGCCGGCTCGAGGTCAGGCGCAGTTGATAGCTGAAGTTTTTGTCACGGGCGCTGAGCTGCAAGTCAGTCAGCGAATCGCTGGCCTGACTGACAAACCGCCAATCGTCGATCCACGCATCGAACGGCGTCAGTTGCACACCAGCCTGCCCGACGCCGCCTCGCGCATAACGCTCGGCAGCGTGATGCGCAGTTGCCGAAGTCACCGCCGCATGCCCGAGCCAGATGGTCTGATTCGCCCAGCCCGGTTGCCCGGCACTCGCGTTCAACGCGCTGCGGAACAACGTCCATTGCACGCCGAATTCGTTGCCCTGCTGATCCTTCAGATTGGCGGTGACGTACCACCATTCAATGCGAAATCCATCATGCGCACCGTGATCCGCCGGGAAGCTGAACACCCGCCCCGGTACCACTGGCGTGAAGGCCTGCGCCTGATCGCCCATCCCGGCGAAGCCTTTTTGCTCGGGTGCGGGTTTATCGCAGCCGCTCAAAAACAGCGCAAGCAACAGCAGTACGACGTTAATCCTCATGAGCAAACGTCCTCAACAGATCCGCCGGTTGCGTGCGGTACAGCGAATAAAGCGGCCACGCCGACGCCAGCAATGTCGCCAACAGCGCCAGCCCCATCAGTTGCAACAGTTGCCACGGGAACACCCGCAGCGGCAGGCGCCAGCCAAACGCCTGCACATTGATCACCGCGTCCAGACACCACGCCAACGCAATCCCCAACGGCAATGCCAACACCAACGTCAGCACCGCCAGCAACCAGGTCTGGCCGAGGTTGAGCAGCATCAATTGTCGACGCGTGACGCCCAGCGCCCACAGCGGCGCGAGCTGGCCGAGGCGACTTTGACTTTGCGTCAGCAAGCTGATGAACAGCGCCACACCCGCGACCGCGAGCGTCAGGCTGTTGAGCGCGGCGGTCGCGGCGAAGGTGCGATCGAACACTTGCACCGACCAACCCTTGAGCCGCGCCTGATCGACAATGCGACTGTCGTCGAGTTCAAAGCGTGCCTGCACGGCACTCAGCAGCGCGGGAATTTTCGCTGGATCAATGCGCATGTTGAAACGGTTCGGCGTCAACTGTGGCCAGCCGTGCAGCAGATGATTGCTGCTGACCAGCACATGGCCCTTGGGATTGCCGTAGTCGGCGTAGATCCCGACGATGCGCGGCGACCAAGAACCGCCCGGCGTGGGAATCGTCAGGTGATCGCCCGGTGCAACTTTCAGGCGTCGTGCCAGTTGTTCGCTAAGCATCACCGCATCATCGGTGGCCAGCGCCGACCACGGATGCTCGCCATGTGCTTCAAGCAGAGGCCAGTGCTGACGATAGTAAGGATGGTCAATCACGCCGTACACGTCCGCTGGCCAGCCTTGCAACGTCACCGAGACTTGCCAGTTCGGCAGCACCGCGCTCACGCTCGGTTGCTGTTTGAGCCAGCCATACATTTCCCGCGCCTGAGCCGGATTGCTCGGGTTGAGGTACAGCTCGGCACTCAGGCGCTGTTCGAGCCAGTCATTGAAGGTCTGGCGGAAACCGGCGGTCATGCTGCCGGCGCCGATATTCGCCGCCATCGCCAACAGCAGCGCCATCAACGCCAGACTCAGCGCCGGCAATTGCTGACGACAATCGGCGAGGAACCACTGACCCAGCACCGAACGACTGCGCCCGAGCAAGCCGTTCAACACTCCACTGAGCAACACCGGCAACGCCAGCGCCGCACCGAGTAACAGCCCGGCCATCAGCACAAAACCACTGCCGAGGCTGTTGCCCCAAATCAACGCGATCAAGGCAATCGCGGCAAACACGCCAGCCACCCAACCCTGGCGCCGCAACCAGCGCGCATGTTGCTGATGCCACGCCTGCGGATTGGCCACCGCCAGCAGCGGCAGACGCGCCGCGCGCAGCAGACTGTTGGCCCCAGCGAGCAACGCGCCGAGCAAACTCAAACCAATGCCGCTGAACCACCACCACGGACTCAAGTGCAACTGCCCCGCCACTTCCGCGCCATATAAACCGCGCAGGCTGGCGGCGACATCCGGCAGCAACACGCTGGCCAGCCAATAGCCGCTGATCACGCCGAACACACCGCCGATCAATGCCAACGCACCCAGTTCGAAGATCAGACAGGCGATCAGCATCCGCGCACTGACGCCGCAGGCTCTCAGCGTGCGCAGCAATCCGCGGCGTTGTTCCAGCGCCAGACCGATGGCCGCGTGCACGATAAACAGGCCGACGATGAATGAGAGAAATCCCAGCGCATCGAGGTTGAGGTGAAAGCTCTCGGTGAGCCGCGAGAGATTGTTTTCCTCACCGCTGCTTTTGAGTTGCAACAAGCCGTTGAACGCAACCGGGATCTCAGCGTGAAAATCCTTGGGCAATAACAGCCGAGACAATTGATCGGGCTGATCGAGCAAGTGTTGCGCGACACCGATATCGACCAGCAGCACACCCGGCGCCATGTCTTTTTGCGCCAGCAACGGTGGCAAGGTCTGGCCGTTTTCGGTCTGCGGGGTGGCGCCTTCGCGCAGATCCATAGCCTGCAAAGTCTCCGGTGAAATCCACGTACTACCCGGCGGAGTGAAGAATTCGACAATGCGTTCGATAGGCATCGCCTGCCCAGCCACGGCGCTGTCGCCCGGCAGCGAAACCGGTTCGATGCCCATCAATTGCAGGCGCTGGGTTTCGTGATCCTTGAGAATCAAACGGCCCTGCAACACCGGCGACACCGGCCAGCCTTGGCGGCGCAGATCGACAAACCATTGTTGGGAAAAATTCGCGCCGCTCGGCGCACTCAGGCTGGCCTGCGGCTCGCCGCCGATCAACTGGCTGGCGCGGGCATAGCTGTCACGCGCCTGACTGTTCAGCGCCTCGACGCCGGTCAGCAGACTGGTGGCCAGCCACAACCCGGTCAGCACGCTGAAAAACTGCACCGGATGCCGCCGCCAATGGCTGAGCAGCGCGATAAGGGTTTGCCGGAATACCATCACGTCAAACGGCCGCTGGAAAGCACGACGCGCTCGGCCAACCGTGCCGCCACGCGATGACTGTGGGTGACCATCAGCAACGTGGTCGGCGTGTCATCCAGCAGCTCGAGTAACAGGCGCAGCACTTCATCGCTGGTGGCCTCGTCGAGGCTGCCGGTGGGCTCGTCAGCGAGCAGCAATTTCGGTTTCGAGGCCAGCGCCCGGCCGAGTGCAACGCGCTGTTGCTGGCCGCCGGAGAGTTGTTCGGGATAACGCTTGAGCAAATCGGACAGACCGAGACGTTGCACCAGATGCTGTTGCCAACGCGCATCGTGACGCCCGGCAAGGCGCGCCTGAAACGCCAGATTGTCCTCGACCCGCAGGCTGCCAATCAGGTTGTATTGCTGGAACACCAGACCGATTTCGGTACGCCGCCAGTTGGCCAGTTGGCCCTCGTTCATCTGTTCCAGCCGATGCTCGCCGCTGCGGATGCTGCCACTGTCGGCCTGGTCCAGACCGGCGATCAGGTGCAGCAACGTGCTTTTGCCGCTGCCGGACTCGCCCATCAGCGCCAGGCTGCTGCCGGATTTCAGGCTCAGGTCGATGCCTTGCAGCACGGGCAGCGGGCCTTGGGGGGTCGGGTAGGTTTTGCAGAGGTTTTCGACGTGGAGCATGCCGCCACCTGATTGGTCAGTGTGGGGGAAGGATAGCGGATGGTTGGGCTGGAATCTGTGTACGGCTGGAATCTGTGTACGGCTGGAAATCGCTGCCCCCTCACCCCAGCCCTCTCCCCCAAGGGGGCGAGGGGGAAGGGAGCAGATCTTCATGCCTTTCAAACCTGAGTTCGGCTCAATGTTTCAGGTCGATGTATTTCGCCCAAACACCTCGGTCAGTCCCCTCTCCTCTGGGAGAGGGTTAGGGTGAGGGCTTGCCCTGAAGGAACAGTAAGCAGCCCCACCGCAACTACTCCTTCGGCACAACGTTATCCAGCACTCGATTAACCGCCAACTCCCCCAACATCACCACCTGCGCAATCCCAAGCAACGTGTTGCGGTTCGGCCCCTCCAGCAACCCGGCAAAATCCCCGAGCATGACCGTGGCAGAAGCCAACGACTCGCAGGCATTTACCAGCAACGACTCAGTGTCGGCTTGCGGGTTGACCATGAACATTACGCTGGGCGTGTAGGGCGTGGCCATGATTCTGGCAGTGGGCGCTGTCGTGAGCATCAGTTGATACCCCCGGCTTGCGGGATGCGCTGGTTATCCAGCACGCGATTGGCCAGCAGCTCACTGAGCATGATGACCTGCTGCAACACCAGCATCGCTTTGCGCTGTGACGGATCGATCGTACTGGCGATGTCGCGGGCCATGTCCGTGGCGGACGACAGCGTTTCGCATGCTTCGACGAGTAGGGTTTCGTCGTCCACCGTGGGATTGACCAGGAAGATTCGGCCGGGCTTGCGTGAAGGTTTGGATGTCTTGTGGGTGGCAGGATCGAGGTAGTGATTGATCGCTCGCTCGGTTGCCGTTTTCATGTTTTCGGCTTCGAGTTCGGGGTCGTAGGGGATTGGATCGGTGTGCGGTGGGTTGGGCGTGATTTTGAACATAGATGAAGCTCCGTATCGAGAAAATTGGAGCCATCACCCTCGCTACCAAACGAAGGGTGGCGGCCATGCGCGGGTTGGTAGACCGGTCGATACGGGAAACCCGGCGCTCACGAATGAGCCCCACGCATGTCCACCATATAAAACTCAGCCGCAAAAAGAGGCTGCAATAAGGTGACGCTATGCGATCGTACCGAAGCGGGCTACCAAACCCGATCACTGTTTTTCAGTGACCGGGAAACGATATAGCCCGCCTCAAAGCCGCACAAGCCGGCGGATTCTGGCGTACGCGTAGGCAACGGCGCAAGGTGTTGTAGCCTTTATGGAGTAACGGTTCGTGTAAGTTAAACGCACTGGGCGAGTTGTGTTTATTGCTTGCTGCAATGTTAGGGTGAGGGCCGTTCCACCGCCACACTCGCAGGCGCCTGCCCCGGCAATACAATGCTGCCCAAATCAATATGCTTCCACTCAGGCTTCGCCCCCAGCCGCGCGTTAAACCGGTAGTTGAACGTAAACTCATCCGCCGTCGCCACGCTCAGTGGTTTGCCATACACCGCCTCAATTCCCGCCAGGTCGTAGCCCATCAACTGCAACAGCGTCGGGAAGATGTTGTAGTGACTGGAGCGATCCTTATTCGCTGCCAACTGCGCCGACCAGTCCAGCGTCTGCAACTGATCGCCCTGAATCACCACCAGCGGCACCAAACCCTCCTCCTCCACCGGATCGCCACCGCAATGGGTATTCAGCCCGGGATTGCCGCGTTCGTGCAGATCCTGGCCATGATCCGAGGTGTAGATCAGCAACGCGTTATTCAGATTGGCCTGCGCAAATACCCGCGAGAAAAACTCGCCGACGTTCCATAACAGCGTGTTTTTGTAGGCGTTGCGATACAGCACCCAGTCATCCGGTTGACCGTTGAAACCATCGCGCTTGCCGGTGTCGGCGATTTCGACAAACTGCCCGCGCGGCAAGGTCGGACGGTAGGCCATGAATGCGTCGGGGTATTTATCGTGCACCGGAAAATGCGCGCCGACCTTGTTGATCAGCACCAGCTGCGGTTTGCCGTCGTTTAGCAGTTCGATCAACTTGGCAGCGGCGGCCATGTCGCGCTCGCGCACGCTGGTCTGGTCGAATTGCACAAACTCGTCGATGTCCTTTTTCTCGGCATCGTTCATCAGGTTCTGCAGATTGCCGCCGGTGCGCTGGGCATCTATATAGACGGTGTGCAGGCCAGCCTGTTTGGCGTACTGCCATATCGACGGCAGCGTGCTGTTGATGCGCATGTAATCGGCGCGGGTGCCGCCGTAGCGCAGGGTGACGTTGGTGTCGGCGCTGCAATTGGCGATGGACGCCGCGTAGCCGTAGTTGAAGACTGCAACGCCGGGCTGCGGCTGTTTAAGGTTGCTGTGCACACCAAACGGCGCGTTGATATCCAGATAGTTGCCGGAAATGCTCTCGTCGATGATCAGCACGATGTCGTGATCAATCGCCGGCCCGGTGCGCGCCAGCTTCACCGGCTCGCGCGGGCCGACCGTGTTGTGCAGCGCCTCGTAGGTAAATAGGTTCAGATACGCCAGCGGCGTGTACATGATCGGCAGCCCGCGTGCGCCCTCCCCGGCGCGCATGAACAGCACTGCGCTGAGCAGCAAAACCCCGCAGATCGGCGCCGCCACGCGCAAGGCATTCGGCACCGGCATCGAATGCCGTGGTTTGAGGCCGATGCCAAACAACAGCAGCAAGCCGCTGAGCACCCCGTGGATGATCGCGTCGCGATACTGGTAGATCGCTTCCTGGATGAAACCGCCGGAATAGACCAGCGAAACAAAGCTGCTGTAGGTCAGATAGTCGGTAGTGATCCGCGTATAAACATCAAAAAATACTGCAGAGGCGAACATCGCCAATGCGAATAAATGCCGAATGAAAGTCTGACGTATATAGGCCGTTAGTAATAATGCAAAAGTCAGCGCCAAAAACATCGCGCCAAAAAGTAGTAATGCCAGTCCGATCCCCAAGGCGTTTAAACGCTCTAGGTAATATTCGAAATAAAGCAGCAGATAAATAACTAAAAGCAGTTCTTTCAAATATCGAAACATGGCGATTCCATGGCGTGCCCGACGGCGCTTGGTCAATAGTTTGTCGGCCAAAAACTGACACTAGCACCGGGTCATTAAAGCGCAAGAAATGCCGGACTTTTGCTGAAAGCGTCAAAAAAACGTTGACTCAAATCTGACACACACAAGTTGCTAAAAGGCTTGTATTTATTGGTTAGCGACCGTCTATCGTTTAGTTGTAAATGTGAAAAACCCGTCAA
The DNA here is from genome assembly GCF_049897765.1 of Pseudomonas sp. TWP3-2. NCBI lineage: Bacteria > Pseudomonadati > Pseudomonadota > Gammaproteobacteria > Pseudomonadales > Pseudomonadaceae > Pseudomonas > Pseudomonas sp. TWP3-2. The sequence goes on from NZ_JAFCWW010000027.1 coordinate 35,025, forward strand.
AACCGCGGCAAACGCAGATACAGCAAGCACTTGATGGCCAATAGCCCCGGAAACAGGGCGTGTTATACATCTGCAACATGTCATTTTGCTGACACGCTTTTCCAACCCTGCGCTATACCCCTTTTGACAGTTCAATTTTGATCTTCTTCCACCGTCTTACGAGGCACGCCAATATGGACGTGAGCGTATTTGGTACGGGCTATGTTGGCCTGATACAAGCGGCAGCACTTGCCGACGTCGGACATCGCGTGTTGTGCGTCGATATAGACTCGAACAAGATTAAACAACTGCAACAAGCGGTGCCGCCAATTAGCGAGCCAGGTTTATCCAGCACTCTGGAAGAAAACATCAAGGCCGGGCGCTTGTTGTTCAGCACCCAGGCCAGCGATGCGGTGGAGCATGCCGAACTGATTTTCATCGCCGTCGGCACACCCGCCGACGAAGACGGCTCTGCCGACCTCAGCCATGTGCTGAATGTGGCGCGGCAGATCGCAAGCTTCATGGAAGCTGACCGCACGTTGATCATCAAATCCACCGTGCCGGTCGGCACGGCAGATCAGGTGCGCGACGCAGCCGTTGCAGAATTGCAGCGGCGCGGCAAAAGCGCGTTGAACGTGCGCGTGGTGTCCAACCCGGAATTTCTCAAGGAAGGCAGCGCCCTCGCCGACTGCATGCGCCCGGACCGGATCATCGTCGGCACCGACGACGCCGCGGCTCGCGAGCAGATGAGCGAGCTGTACGCGCCGTTCTGCCGCAACCACGAAAAACTCATGTTCATGGACAACCGCAGCGCCGAGCTGACCAAGTACGCGGCCAACGCGATGCTCGCCACGCGCATCAGCTTCATGAACGAACTGGCCAACCTCACCGAACTGCTCGGCGCCGACATCGAAGCGGTGCGCAAAGGCATCGGTTCCGATCCGCGCATCGGCTACCACTTTATCTACCCCGGTTGCGGCTTCGGCGGTTCGTGTTTCCCGAAGGACCTGCGTGCCCTGCTGCACACCGCCGAACACAACGGCATGCCGCTGAAATTGCTGCGCAGCGTCACCGACGTCAATGACAGTCAGCGGCACATCCTGTTCAGCAAACTCAAAGCGCAGTTCCCGCAAGGTCTGGCCGGCAAATCCATTGCGATCTGGGGCCTGGCGTTCAAACCGAACACCGATGACATGCGCGAAGCGCCGAGCCGTTATCTGATGGACGCATTGTGGGCCGAAGGCGCCAGCGTGCAGGCCTATGATCCGGAAGCCATGTCCGAATGCCGACGCATCTACGGCTATCGCAACGATCTGCACCTGTGCGCCACCCGTGATGACACGCTGGAAGATGCCGACGCGCTGGTGATCTGCACCGAGTGGAAAAACTTCCGCGTGGTGGATTTCGAATTGCTCGCCGGCAAGCTGCGCTCCAAGGTCATCGTTGACGGTCGCAACCTGTACAACCCGGAACAAGTAGCCGCCGCCGGCCTGCACTACAGCGGCATCGGCCTGCGCCACATCGCGCCCGAAGGTCTGCGGCCATGAAGATTCTGGTCACCGGTGCTGCCGGTTTCATTGGCGCTCATTGCGTGTTGCGGCTGATCCGCGACGGGCATCAGGTGCTCGGGCTGGATAATTTCAACGGCTACTACGACCCGCAGCTCAAGCACGATCGCGTGAACTGGGTGCGTGGTGAGGTCGGCGATTTCCAGTTGCAAACGGTTGACCTGGCCGACGCTTCGGCCCTCGCCGCACTGTTCGCCAAACAACGTCCACAAGTAGTGATCCACCTCGCGGCGCAGGCCGGGGTGCGTTATTCGCTGGAGAATCCACGGGCGTATCTGGACAGCAATCTCAGCGGTTTCCTCAACGTGCTCGAGTGCTGCCGTCAGCACCCGGTCGAGCATCTGATCTACGCCTCGTCGAGTTCGGTGTACGGCGCCAACCAGAGCACGCCGTACTCGGTGCAGGACGGCGTCAACCACCCACTGTCGCTGTACGCCGCGACCAAAAAAGCCAATGAACTGATGGCGCACAGTTACAGCCATCTGTTCGGCATTCCGTGCACCGGTTTGCGCTTTTTCACCGTGTACGGGCCGTGGGGCCGGCCGGACATGTCGCCGATCCAGTTCGCCAAAGCGATCAGCGAGGGCCAGCCGTTGCAGCTGTTCAATTACGGCGAGCATCAGCGCGATTTCACTTACATCGACGACATCATCGAAAGCATTGCACGGCTGATCGAGCGTGCGCCGCAGGCCAATCCGCAGTGGAACCGCGAACAGCCCGACCCCGCCAGCAGCATGGCGCCGTGGCGCTTGTTCAACATTGGCGGCCAGCACCCGGTCGAGTTGAAAACCTATCTCGCGCTGATCGAAAAACACCTCGGCCAGCAAGCCGTGGTCGAGCTGCTGCCATTGCAGCCGGGCGACGTACTCAACACTTGCGCCGACGCCAGCGACTTGGCCCAGGCCACCGGTTTTCAGCCCCGGATAGAGCTGGACGAAGGACTCGGGCGCTTCATCGCCTGGTTCCGCGATTACTACCCGACTGCCTCTCGCCCACGCGCCGCTCGCGGCTGACCACCAGTGGAGGATTACCCCATGACTGGACATGAACAAGGTTTAGCGATTCAACAGCTGCGCCGTGACAAGCGTCTGGATCCCGAGCAACGCATGCGCCTCGACGCTGCCATTCATCGCCAGGGTCGCGGTTGGTTCACCGGCCGCGACGGTGGTCGGCCATGGCAACTGTCGCGCACCAATCGCGTGGTGGCGTGCCTCGGCGCACTGATGATTCTGCTGCTGATCTCGCCGCTGTTGATTGGCCTCGCGCTGGCGATCAAATTCACCAGCAAAGGCCCGGTGATGTTCGTGCAGAAACGCACCGGCTATCGCGGGCGCAAGTTCGGCATGTACAAGTTCCGCACCATGGTCGCCAACGCCGAAGACTTGAAAGAATCGCTGCGCCACCTGAACAAGCACGGTGCCGACGCCATCGATTTCAAGATCGACCAAGACCCACGAATCACCGGTATCGGCGGCTTCCTGCGCCGTACCAGCCTCGACGAACTGCCCAACCTGATCAATGTGATCAGCGGCGACATGCGTCTGGTCGGCCCGCGTCCGACCTCGTTCAACGCCTATCGCTACAAGGACAGTCACCTCGCACGCCTGAGCATCTACCCCGGCATGACCGGCCTGTGGCAGATCTCGGGGCGCAGCAATATCGACTTCGACCAGCGCGTTGAGTTGGACCTCAGCTACATCGCCGAGCAGAGCCTTTTGCTTGATCTGAAGATTCTGTTGAAAACCCCCTTCAAAGTATTCAGCGGCCACGGAGCAAGCTAATGGACGGTTCAACCAACAAAAGCCTGAGCATCGCCAGCCCCAGCGAATCGAACCTGACCTCGACCGTGCTGGATCTCGATCTGCGGATCCTGTTCCTGACCGCAGCCAACCCCGGCGCCGGCACCACCACCAGCGCCCTCGCGCTCGCTGCGCAACTGGCGCAGATGAGCAGCGGCCAAGTGTTGCTGGTGGATGCGAGCCAGTCGGCGAACAACCTGACCCAGCAACTCAACCTGAGCAAAGAGCGCGGTTTTCGCGATTTGTTGTTCAGCGCCGACAGCCCGCCGCTGTTGCAGGACTGCGTGGTGCAGGTGTCGAGCCTGCCGTTCCACGTGCTGCCCAACGGCCGGCCGATCCGCACCATGGAACACCTGACCGCCGAACGCCTCGGGCCGCTGCTCGATCAGTTGGGCAGCCAGTACCGCTTTGTGGTGATCGACGGCGATGCGGTGTACTCAGCCGCCGACACGCTGGTGCTGAGTACGCAAGTGGACGGCGTGGTGTTTGTGGTGCGCGCCGAAGACACGCGCTGGGAAGTCGCCCAGGCCGCCGTGCAACGGCTGACGCAAGCCGGGGCCAAAGTGGTCGGTAGCGTGTTCAACCGGCGCAAGTACTACATGCCCAAATGGCTCTACAAAAACCTGTAAGCAACCGCGAAGGATGACGCCATGAACGCCAAGATGCTTGTCCTGCTGTTGCTGCCGCTTGCAGGCTGCTCCAGCAATACCGAGACCCGCAATATGCCGGTGAATATCCTCACCGCCACTCCGGCCAACGCGCAGGCCAGCGACATGCCGAAAATCGAGCAGACCCTGCGCCCCAAGGATGTGCTGGATGTGATCTTTCACATCAGCACCAGCGGCTCGGACGCTTATCGCGTGCAGTCGGGTGACCAGATCGGCCTGAATTTCACCGCCGCCAGCCAGCTCAACGGCAATCAACTGGTGCTGCCGGACGGCACCATCGAACTGCCGGGCGCCAACACTTCGGTGAAAATTGCCGGGCTGACCAGCGATGAAGCGCGCCAGGAAATCCAGCGCGTCTATCAACGCAAACAATTGTTCCAGCCCAACCGCAATCAGCTATCGGTGCAAATCCTCAGCCCGTTGAGCAACGAACAGAATCTCAAAAGTGCCCTCAACCACCCCGCCACCGGCATGAGCCGCGAGATCACCGTGGGCACTGACGGCTACGCAAGCTTCCCGGAAATCGGGGCCGTGCCGATGCAGGGCATGACGGTCAATCAACTGGAAGCCTTCCTCAACAGCAAGTACGCGCAATTGCCGGGGCGGATGACCGTCGATGTGCTGCTCAAATCCACTGCTGGCAACGAGATCTACGTATTGGGCGAAGTCGCGCAACCCGGCTCCTACCCGATCCGCCGTCCGGTTTCGGTGCTTGAAGCACTGACCCTCGCCCGCGGCACCAACGTCAAGGCGCGGCTCGATTCGGTGGTGATCATGCGCCGCAATGGCAATCAGGTGCAGGCGATGAATTACGACGTCGAGAAAGCGTTGTCGGGCGAGGCGCCGCAAATCGCCTACCTGCAACCGGACGACATGCTCTACGTGCCAAAAACCAAATTGGCCAGCGCCGGCGAACTCGCCAGACAACTGGCCGACGTGGTGCTGTTTCAGGGCGTGGGGTTCAGCTTCGGCTACCGCGTCGACAACAAAGGCAGTGACAACTGACTCTCAGGTGACAACCATGAATCCGAAGGAAAACTACCTGCATGAGTTCTTCAGGATCTTCTTCGCCAACAAGCAACTGGTGAAGCGTGTCTTCCTGATCTTTGCAGTGATCGCGCTGGTGCTGCCGCTGTTGCTCAAACAGAGCTTCGATATCACCGCGCAGGTGATCGTGCAGTCGAAAAAACTTTCTCAGGGCGATGCGACCACCTCGCTGACCCAGGACAACGCCACGTTCATCCCGCCGTCACTGGCGGACATGGAAACCGAAAGCAACATCCTGCGTTCGCCGGCGCTGATTCGTCAGACCATCAGCGACCTGCGCGACAGAGGCGAATACACGCCGGCGCCGGGCATGTTCAGCAAACTGCTTGGCGAACCGTTCAAACGCTATGTCAGCTCGCCGCTGCGCGAATACGTGGTCAACCCGCTACGCAGCACGCTGGGCATGGAAACCGATCCGGTGCGTGACACGGTGCTCGACGGCCTGACCCAAGAAGCCATCGACAATCTGAAGATCGAAACCCTGCCGGGTTCCAACGTGATCTCGATTGTCTACAGCTTCCCTGACCCGGCCCAAGGCACGACGTTTGTCGCAGCCCTGCTGCAAAACTATCTGGTCAGCCGTCAGGCGCTGCAATCGATCGAGCTGCCGCACTCGTTCTACGAAACCAAGAAGCATCAGTACCAGGTGCGCCTCGACGGCCTGGAAGGCGCTCGGCTGAGCTTGCTGGAAGGCGTCGGTTCGGCTGACCCGAAAGAGGAAATTACCTTCCGCCTCAACGCGATCAATACCGAGGAGCAGGCACTCAATCTGTCCCGCGACCGCTTGCTGCAAAGCCAGCGCTGGCTCGAGTACCTGAAAACCAGCCTCGCCGCTGCCAACAGCAACAAACTCAATGACTACACCTTCCCCTTCACCTTCACCACCACCGTGGACAACATCGCGTTCGAGGATCGCGAGATCAGGCAGATGGGCGAGCAATTGACCACGCTGGTCAGCCGCTACATGAATGATCTGGCAGTGTTCCAGCCCGGCAGTGAACCAATGTTGCTGACCCGCGAGCAAATCGCCCGCGCTCGCCAGCAATTCCTCAAAGTGGTCAACAACCGGATTCAGGAACGCGCTGTCGATCTGTCGGTGATCAGCCAGGTGATCGAGCAAAAAACCGCGCGCATTGCCGAGTTCAAGGAGCGCATTCATCAACTGCAGCAAACCCAGAGCAAACTGCGGCAGATGGACACCGAGATCGGCGCCCTGCACGCCGCATTCTCGACCTACGCGCAACGCTTTGCCGAAAGCAGCACCACGCGCTCCCTGGACAATGACCTGTCCAACGCCCGGGTGTTGAGTCCGCCGTTCGAACCGACCGAAGCGGCGTTCCCGAAACCCATGTTGATCATTCCGTTCGGCATGTTGACCGGCCTGCTGCTGGCGATCGCGTTCGTCTACGTGCGCGAGTTCTTCGATCATCGCTTCAAACATCCGGCACAAATCAGTCACGAACTCGACCTGCCGGTGCTGTTGGTGATCAACGAGCAACAGGCCCTGCCAGGCAATCCGCACAAGAGCTGGACGGTGCCAAGCTTCGTGCACTGGGTGCGCAATTGAGCATGTCGCCCACCCCGGGGACCGCCCTGCCGATCATTCATTTGCTCAGCAGCGGCGGCTTCTATGGGGCCGAGCGCATGTTGCTGGATCATTGCCTGGCGACGCCGGGGCAGCATCAAGTGCTGTTTCTCGATGCGCCGCCAGAATTGATCGCGCGCTTTCGCGAGGCTGGGGTCGATGCGCAAGGTTGCGCCGGATTAAGCATGTTGTTGGGGCAATTGCGTCAGCGGCGTGGCGAAAAACCTTTGATCAATACGCACAATTTCAAAGGGCTGTTGTTCGGGTGGGTAGGCGCGACGTTGTGGCGCCTGCCACTGGTGATCACTCAGCACGGTTTCACCCCGCGCAGCCGCAAGCAGAAGTTCTACACCTGGCTGAGCCTGCAACTGTGCCGCACCGCCTCGGTGGATCGAGTGGTGTGCGTGGCCGAGAGCATTGCCGCGATTCACCGTCAGGCCAGCGTACGCGCCGACAAGCTGCAAGTGATTCCCAACGGCTTGCCGGCCGGCGCGCGGATGACCCCGGATGTTGATCGGCAACGCTACGTCGCCGGTTACGTTGGCCGTTTGAGCAGCGAGAAAGGCCCGGACCTGTTCCTCGACGCGCTGATCCCGCTGTGTCTGCAACACGCGCAACTCGACGCAGTGATGCTCGGCGACGGCCCGGAACGCGAGACCTTGCAGGCACGGATCAACGCCGCAGGACTGCAACAGCGTATTCGTTTGCCCGGTTATCAGACCGACATGCGCCGCTGGTGGCAGCGCCTCGATGCGCTGGTGATCAGCTCGCGCACCGAGGGCACGCCAATGATTCTGCTCGAAGCGATGCAGGCCGGTGTGCCGGTGGTGGCCTTCGCGGTGGGCGGGATTCCCGACGTACTGGAAAACCGGCACAGCGGCTTGCTCGCCGCACCCGCTGACAGCGTTGCCCTCGCCCGCCAGCTCGACACCTTGCTGAGCGAGTCGGGCCTGGCGCGGCAACTGACCGACAACGCCAAACGCACGCAACAGGATCGCTACGACCTCAAGGCCCTGGCTGAACGCTGGTCGCAGCTGTACATCCGCACGGCACGGGAGGCACGCGCATGATTTTCCCGCTCTCGATCGTCAGTCTGCTCGCAGTGGTCTGCATGGCGCTGCTGGTCAGTCCTTATCCCTATCTGGCGCCGGGTGCGGTGCTCGGTCTGGTCGGTGTCGCGGTGCTGTACCGCAAGCCGAGCTGGGGCCTGCTGGGCATTGCCGCGCTGGTGCCGTTCGAGGGCTTTTTCAAGGACAGCGCGTTTTCCGGCAGCAAATTCCTCGGTGCGTCGCTGGCGCTGATCCTGATGTTGCAACTGGCGCTGCACCAGATCCCGTCGGAACGCCTGCGCAGCAATATCTGGCGTTACCTGTTCGGGTTCATGGCGCTGTATTTGCTGAGCATGCTGACCACCGACAACATGGGCATGTCGATCACTCACCTGCGTGAGCTCAGCGTCGGCCTGATTCTGTTCGGGATCACCCTGCTGATCGGCCGCGAATTGAACCTCGACCTGTTCGCACGACTCGTGACCTTAAGCGTCAGCGCGACCTGCGCCATGGCGATGTTTTCCAGCAAATTCCAGGACAAGGGTCGCGCCGCCGGCCTGCTTGAAGACCCGAATGCCTTCGCCCTGCTGATCGCCTTCGCCGTGCCGCTGGGCCTGCTGCTGGTGATCCGCAGCCCGAACCTGCTGCATCGCTTGTTCTGGGGCGCCTGCTGCCTGTTGTTGCTGGGCGGCATGACCAAAACCGAATCGCGCTCCGGGCTGGTGGTACTGGCCTTGAGTCTGGCCATCGGCGCCTGGCACTACCGCTCTCAGCTGTCGCACATCCGCCCACGGCATCTGGGTTTTGCCATGTTGGGCGCAGCCATCGTGCTTCCACTGGCGATCTACGCGATGCCGGCCGGTTACCTGGCACGCATCCAGTCGCTGAGTATCTTGAGCGCCGGGGCCAAGGCGCAGGACGAATCCCTTGGCCGCCGCGCTTCGTACATCGTGGTGGGCAGCCAGATCATCCGTGACAATCCGCTGCTCGGCTCCGGCCCCGGCACCTTCCCGCTGCACTACGCGACCACCGGTTACGCCAAGGCGTTTTCCGCCAACCGCAAGATCGGCGACCTGTACCGTCGCGCGCACAACACCTATCTGGAAATCTTCAGCGAATTGGGGATTCCCGCCGGTTTGCTGTTTGTCGGCATGCTCCTCCAGGGGTTCTACAACCTGATACGCGCACGCCGCGCATGGCTGGAGCGCCGAGAGTGGCAGCAAGCAGACTTGATCACTCACCTGGGGATGAGTTTTGTGGCGCTGACATTGTTCCTGATGTTCCTCAGCGCGCCGAATCTGAAGTACCTGTGGATCATGCTCGCGCTGACCTGTGTCCTGCGTCTGAAGGCCGAACAAGCGCCGCAGACGGAGGCCAGGGCATGAGCCGGATCAGCATCGTCATCCCGATGTACAACGAGGCCCGGCACATTGGTCGCACTCTGCTGGCCGCACAGAAAGCCGCGAATGCCGCGAATATCCACTGCGAGTTGATCGTGGTCGATAACGGCTCCGACGATGAAGGGCCACAGATTGCGCGCAGCTTCGGCGCGCAAGTGCTGGTCATGCCCGGCCTGCTGATCGGCGCGTTGCGCAACCGTGGCGCAAGCGTTGCCAGCGGTGAATGGCTGGCGTTCATCGACGCCGACATCGAGATGCCCGAGGACTGGCTGACCCAACTGCTCGACCTCGAAGCCCAGGCTCAGGGCGACGTATTCGGCCTCGACCTGCACACCCCCGCCGCCGCGCCGTGGTTCGCAACGGCCTGGCAACGGCGCATGCTGCGGCCGTCAAATCAAGCCACTCGTAGCGTGGACTGGTTGCCCAGCGCCAATCTGCTGCTGCGCAAACGCTGGTTCGACGACGTCGGCGGTTTCAACGAAACCCTGCGCACCGGTGAGGACAAGGAATACACCCTGCGCCTGAGCAAACACGGGGCGCGACTGTTGTCGGTCAACAAAAGCGTGGCCCTGCATTGGGGCTACGAGATGAACTGGCGCGAATGGATGGGCAAGGAACTCTGGCGCCAAGGCAGTCACCTGCAGTTGCTGCGCACCCATGGTGTGAGCCTGCGACTGCTGCGTTTTCCGCTGCTGTCGCTGCTGGTCTGGGTGCTGGATTTTCTGGCGATTGTTGCCCTGCTGGTCGGCCAGGTGCAGCACGCGATGATCATGCTGATGCTGACCCTGCTGCCAAGTCTTGTGCTCAGCGTGCGGCAGAGCAGCAAGCATCACAACCTTCGCCTGACCTTGCAGCTGTGGGGCCTGCACTGGTTGCGCCTGCACCTGGCCAGCGCGGCTTTCATTCTAAGTGTGTGTCATTGGAACGCCAGGAGGCCTGCCCGTGGCTGAGTTCATTTACTGGATGTGCCTGTTGCTGCCGGTGTACGCCTACCTCGGCTATCCGCTGCTGCTGAGCGTGCTCGCCCCCCTGTTCCCGGCGTGGCGCCACACTCCGGCGCCGCCGCTGAACGTCAGCATCGTGATCGCCGCGCACAACGAAGCGCGGCATATCGAGCACAAATTGCGCACGCTGCTGGCGCAGGATTATCAGCCAGCATCGCTGCAAATCATTCTGGCCAGCGACGGTTCCACCGATGACACCGTGGCTTGCGCGCACAAGATTGTGGACTCGCGCATAACCGTGCTCGACCTGCCGCGCCAGGGCAAAGCCGCCACCCTGAATGCCGGCGTGGCGTTCAGCACCGGGGACATTCTGGTGTTCACCGATGCCGACAACCAATGGTCACGCGACACCCTCGGCCACTTGCTCGCGCCGTTGAATGACCCGCAGGTCGGCGCCTGCGCCGGGCACATGGTGATCCCGGTCACCGGTGGCGGTTTGAGCGTCGGCGACAGTCTGTATCGGCATTACGAAGGCTGGTTGCGCCGGGTGGAAAACCGCACCGGTTGCATGGTCTCGGCCGACGGTGCCCTGCTGGCCCTGCGCCGTGAGCTGTTTGAAAACGTCCCGGCCGAGGTCAACGACGATTTCTTCATCAGCACCTGCGCGCCGATCAAATTCAAACGCATCGTGTATGTGCCCGAAGCCCAGGTGATCGACCAAGGCGTCGATGAAGCGGACAAACAATTTCGCCGTCGTCAGCGGGTCACCGTCGGCGGTTTGCAAAGCCTGGCGCAACGCAGCGAACTGCTCAATCCGCTCAAACACGGGCTGTATTCGCTGGCCCTGATCAGCCACAAGTTGATCCGTCGACTGGCACCGGTGCTGTTGGTGCCGCTGCTGCTGAGCAATTTCTGGCTGTGGAACGAGCACGGTTTCTATCGCCTGAGCCTGATCGCGCAACTGTTCGGCTATGCCATCGCGGTTGCCGGGCTGCTGGATTCGCAACACCGCTTACCGAAACCGTTTCGCCTCGCGGCATTCCTGCTGGTGACGTTGGCGGGCATGAGCATCGGCCTGTGGCAGTTTCTGCGCGGCCAGCGTTACGCCCAGTGGAATCCTGAACAAAACCGTTGAGAGGACGCATGCCATGGCGATCAAACAGCTGATAAAACGCACCAGCGGCTGGCTCTATCTCAACTCGTCCGTGGGACGTAATCAGCTGCACGGCGCAGGCGTGATTCTGATGCTGCACCGGGTGCTGGCCACCGACCGCGCCGCCGACCTGCCGCACCGTAATGAATTGTGTGTCGGCCCGAAAGCCTTCGAACATCTGTTGGTGTGGCTGCGCAAGCATTTCGATTGCGTGCCGCTGATGGAAATTCTCCAGCCCAACGCGCTGCGCACCGAGCGCCCGCAAGTGGCGCTGACCTTCGATGACGGCTGGCGCGACAACGCGGTCAACGCCTTCCCGCTGCTGCAAAAACATCAGGTCCCGGCGAGCATTTTCCTGTCCACCGACTTCATCGGCAGCCGCCAGCGGTTCTGGTGGGAAAGCCTCGGTGAAACCCTGTGGAACAGCCACGGCGAAAAAGCCCGGATGCATCTGATCGAATGTCTGCGGTCCATCGGTCGACCGCTGCCGGTGCTGGTGGATGACATCGATGTGCAGCGGCGCAGCCTGGCGCTTTTGCATTACTTGCAAGGACTCAAGGAACTCGATTCAAAAATCCTCGAACGGCTGACCGATGAATGCCCGCAAGAGTCATTGCCCCAAGCACTCGACTGGCATCAGGTGCGGGCACTGGAAGCCTCCGGGCTGGTACGTTTCGGCCCACACGGTGCCAGCCACGCGATTCTCACCGGCCTTGACGATACGCGGCTCAACCAGGAAATCAGCCGCAGCCGCGAGGCCTTGCACAATGGCTGCAACCGGCCGTTGCCGGTGTATTGCTACCCCAACGGCGACAGCGATGAGCGGGTCCGCGAGCAGGTCGCCAATCACGATTACCCATTTGCCCTCGGCACCGCCACCGGCCTCTATCGCGGCGCCGGCGATCCGTTGGATCTGCCGCGCTTCGGCGTCAGTCAGCGCACCGCGCGCAATCCCGAGCTACTGTCGCTGCGCATCTTTCGCGGGGCGCGACCATGAGTCGAGGCAACTATCTCAAGCATCTGGCGCTGAGCATGGGCACCAAACTGGCGATGATCGCCCTGCGCCTGCTGAGGAATGTGCTGCTGGCGCGGATTCTCGGCCCCAGCGAACGCGGGTTGTTCGCGCTGCTCAGCACCTTGCCGGATCTGATCAGCGCGGCCACCAGTGGCGGCTTGAATTCGGCGGTCGGTTATCAGGCGGCCCAACAACGGCCGATGGGTTTGCTGCTGGCACAGGTGCTGGTGTTCGGTTGCTTGCTGGCGGGATTGTTGACCCTGCTGGTGGTCGCACTGGCGCGCGAGTTCGGCAGTGAACTCGATGTGACGGTGCAACTCGGCCTGCTCGCGTGGCTATTGCTGTTGGCTGTACCGTTGACGGTTTTGAAAAGCGGTCTGCTGACGCTGCACAACGCGTCCGGTGGCGTAGTTGCGTTCAACGTCTTGCGGCTGATCGAATCGCTGGCACCGTTGCTGCTGTTTCTCGCGCTGTTCTGGATGTGGAAAGAAGCGGCGCTGGAAGCCGCGCTGATCAGTTGGCTGGCCGGCATCAGTCTGGTGGTGCTGGTTGGCTGGATGTGGCTCAAACGCGCGCAGCCGTTGCAACTGCAATGGGATCGCGCCAGTCAGAAAGAATTGCTGCGCTTCAGTGCGCGCAGCCATCCGGATCTGCTGTTTCAGCAAGTGATCCTGCGCTCGGATTATCTGTTCATCGGCGCGCTGCTCGGCAGCACCGCCCTCGGTCATTACGCGATGGCCAGCGCCGCTGCCGAACTGCTGCTGATCGTCCCGGAAGCAGTGACCACGCCGCTGATGAAACGCTTGCTGCAACAGGACAAAGGCATGGATAAGGTCACGCCGCTCGCGCTGCGCCTGACAGCCACGGTGATGCTCGGCGCCTGCATCTGCATGGCGGTGATCGGTGAATGGCTGATCGTCACGCTGTTCGGCGTCGCCTACCAACCCGCTTATCCGGCGCTGCTCGCATTGCTGCCGGGGCTGTTGGGCCTGTGCTACGCGAGCATTCTGCGACTGGATCTGATCGGCAAGAATCGTCCCGGCACGGTGTCGTTGCTGATGGGCCTTGGTGCCCTGCTCAATCTCGCGTTGAACCTGCTACTGATCCCGACTTACGGGATTGTCGGCGCAGCAGCGGCTTCGTCGATTGCTTATCTGGCGGTGACCGTCGCCATGCTGGTGCTCTATTGCAGATTGAGCGGCGTGGCGTTCTGGCAAACCCTGATCATTCTGCCCAGCGATATCAGCCCGATGCTGTCGATGCTGCAACGCAGGAAAGCAGCATGAATCGCCTGGTCCTGCTGCTCGGTCTCGGCCTGGCGCTGGACGCCTTTGCGGCGTCGATGCAGTGGGGCGACATTCGCGACGGCAGCCTGTTTCTGCAAGCCGATCGCCCGGACACGGTGACCGTGCGCTGGGTGCCGGCGTGGCAGGCCGAAGCCAACGAAGAGCATCTGTATCTGCTCGACGGTAAGGGCAATTTGCAGGGCGAACGGTTGATCAAGGCCAGCGAAACCCGGGGCAGCCAGAGCTGGCCGCTGGCGCCCGGCGCAGCGAGTTATCAGTTGGAGATTCCCGGCTACAGTTTTCGCAGCTACCGCGTTGAACACGACGAAACTACCGCTGCGCTGTTCGCCCCGGCCAAGGTGCATTTCAGCGCCGAAACCCGTGCCGGCGCCGAACTGTATTTCAGCATTGCGCCGGGCGAGCATGCGGTGCTGGCCGGCAAATTTCACGGCGGCGTGAGCGCCCTGCAAGCGCAGCGGGTGGGTGACGGGGAGCAAGTGTCATTGGCTTTGAAAGCCTATCGTGCCTACTGGCAGTTCGATCAAGTCGCGTTGCCCGTCAGCGCACAACCGCAAGTCTGGCGCCTGCGCTTGAAAGGCAGCGGCAAAGCAGCGTTCTGGCTCGACGGCACGGCGAATCTTTTTGCGCAGAATCCGCAACAGCTCAAACCTTTGCAGGCAGAACCGGGGCAGACGCGTCTGACCCTGCACGACAAAGTCCTCGGCCGCACGCCGGATCTGGGAATCGCACTGCCTTACCTCGTGCCGCCGCCGGACAGTCATGCCGCACTTGATGCCTTGAAACCTGGCGCAGCGAGTTACTACAGCTTCGTTGACGTCATGGCGAAGGACCCACACTTCGAAGACGCTTTTCGTCAGCTCTATCAGAATCGCTTCGGCATTCACCAAGACATCACCCTGCTCGCTGGCACCCAGCGTAAGGCCGATCTGCGCGCTGACGTGCAAAGCAACAGCGGCCTCGACGACTGGCTCGCCGGCACCCGCGCTTTGGGCGGTAAAGGCACGCATTACATCGGGTTCGCCGACGAGCCGAATCTCAACTATTCCAGCTACGAGCAATATCAGTCGATTTTCAACAGCATGGCGCGCCAGGTTCGCAGCGACCCGGCCAATGCCAAGGCTGGCGTGCGTATCGCGATGCCCGCCAGTTCGCGGCTGGTCAACGGGCCGTTCACCGAGAACGCGGCGGACAAACGCGGCATTGATTGGGCGCGGCGTCTTCTCAGTGAATCCGCCGATCAGGTCGATGCCTTGGCCTGGCACGAATGGATGATTCGCGATTTGCTGGCGACCCGTGTCTATCGCGACAGCGTGCGCCGCGCCGCTGATCTGGTGGGGCTGGACGCCAACGGTCAGCCGCGCAAAGCCTTGTTGCTGGACCAGACCAACCTGTCCAGTGGCTCGGCCCTGAGCCCCTACGATCAGGAAACCCATTACACCTCGCTGTGGTGGACGTCGGTGGTGATCAACGCCTCCCAGGACGGCCTGCTGAGCATGCTCAACTGGTTTCAGGCGGCCGATGAACCGCCTTACGGCAAAGGCATGGTCCGCGTGCTGGACAACGGGCGCGTCGAACTGAAACCAGTGGGCCTGGCTCAGCAGTTCATCCAGCAACACTGGCTCAAACGCGTGTTGCAACTGGACAACGACGCCTTTGAAGTCGATGTGCTGGCCATGGCCAACGAAAAGCAGCGCAGTCTGCTGGGTGTGAACAAAGGCACGCGGTTGCAGCGTGTCGATCTGAAAGGCGCCGGCTGCCCGTTGAACAACGCTGCGCTGCACTACTTCGGCGCCGACAGTCGCAGCCGTGAAGCTCCGTTTGTCTGTGAAAACGGGCGCGTGCGTTTCGAATTGCCGGGGCAGACCCTGTTTGCCCTGAACTGGAGCGCTTCGTGAACCGCCCTTTGATGTTCTGCCCCGCGAGCCTCTTGCTGCGCGCGGCACCCTCATCAGGAAAAAAACCATGAATGTATTGCAAAAACTCAGCGGACATATCCGTCGTAAAGGCCTGCGAGCGACCTTGAGCAAGATCCGCAGAATGTACATTTTTGCCCATCAGGAACTGTTGTGGATGGAGCGCGATCTGGTCAGTCCCGTGCCGCCACACAGCCTCAAACCCTACCCACCGCTGCGCGTAATGAACATCACCGCAGACAACGCCAGCGCCTTCACCCGTTACTTTGGTGACCGTGTCGGCGTCATGGCCGAGCTGGCCAATGAAGGTCACACCGGGCATATGCATGTCGACGAGCAAGGCGATGCCGTGGCGTTTATCTGGGGCTCGGTGCGCGATTATCTTGATCGGCATCACTATGGTTGCCGGTTCCCGGTGAAACCCGGCGAGTTCTTCGAATTCGGTGGCGAAATGACCCGCGCCTACTGGGGTAGCGAATTGTCAGTCGATGTGCAACTGCGCTTGTGGAAAGACATGGCCATGAAAGGCTGCCGCAAAGTGGTCGATGTCTGTGAGTCGACAAACATCCCGGCCCTCAAGCTGCACCTGCGCATGGGCTATACCGAACAACAGCGGGTGATGAATATCTACACGCTGTTCGGCCGCTGGCGCTTCTACCGCGAAACCCGCTATAGCGGTTCGCGCCTGGCGGCGCTGGGTGCATCTTCCCGTCCACCTGTCAAAGCAACGGCGGCCTGAACCTATGGTGATGCGATTCGAATGGCGCGCGACCCTGTGCGCTGCCGACTTCCCGGCAACAGCCTACGAGGCACTGCGCCTGCGTGTGGCCGACCACACGCCGTTCAACCACCTTGGCTGGTTGTGCGCGGCAGAACAGACCTTGGGCGAGGACCAGCGCCTGCACATTCTGCTCGGCTGGGAAGCAGAGCAATTGCAGCTGTGCCTGCCACTGGTGACCAGCCGCGAACGCTTCGCTGGCGTGCCATTTCGCGTTTTGCATCACTTGGGTTATCCGCTGGCCGATCGTCTGGCCCTGCTGTCGTTGCTCGGCAGCGAAGACATGCACAAGGCGCTGCTGCTGATCCGTGAGCGTCTGCCCCATGCGCTGCTGCAACTCAACGAACTGTCGGAACCTGCCGGTGAAGAAAGTGCGCTCACCGAATGGATGGCGCGCAGTTCCACTGCTGAACGACGCCTGAGTTGCCGGGTGCCGGTGCATCTGATCAGCGACGCCGATCATCAGGAGGTCTCCGGCGACCCGCGCTACAAGCTGCGTCGGGCGCGCAAACGGATTGCCGCATGCGGTGCGCAGATACGCCGGATCACCCCGGATGCACTGAGCATGGGCGCCTTGCTGCAGGCCATCAGCGAAGTCGAAGCGGTGAGCTGGAAAGGCGATGAAGGCGTGGGGATTTTCGCCACGCCGCGCAGCCGCCAATGGATCGAACGCGCCTTCACCGCTCTCGCCGGCCAAGGCCTGGTACGCGTGGTGGTACTCGAACTGAACGGCCGCTGCATCAGCTATCGCCTCGGACTGCTCGAACAGGGCCGGCTCTACGATTACAACCTGGCGTTTGTGCCGCAGTACGCCGACCTCGGTAGCGGCCGGATATTGCTGGAGGAATGGATTCGCTGGGGGCTGGATGAGCACTGGCGCTGGATCGATGCGTCGCGGGTCAGCCTGGATAACTCCAGCCATCAACTTCACGAACGCATGACCGGGCAACTGGAGCACTGGCGCTGGAGCTTTTACTCGTGGCGCCCCAGCGGCTTGCTGCTGGGCCTGGGGTTACGCCTTTGGCACCGCGTCAAACCGGCCCTGCAAAAATGGCGCGCACAGCGTGCCGGCAACTCGACAGCGGCGAACACATCCGAAACTCAACCGGCAACACCATCCACAACACCATCCACAACACCTGGGCTAGCGCCTCGGAGGGCATCATGAAAGTCATCGAAAACCTGCTTCTGCGCATCAAAGAAAAAGGCCTGCGCCGCACCCTTGGCGCGCTGTGGAAACGTTACGTGTTCGCTCACCGTGAATTGCTGTGGATGGAGCGCGATCTGGTCACGCCGATCGCCCCACACAATCTGCGCCCCTGTGAAGGTTTGCGCAGAGTCGACATCACCGAGGAAAACGCCAAGGCATTCAGCAAGTACTTTGGTGACCGCGTGCAGACCATGGCCGAGTTGGCCGCGGAAGGGCATACAGGGCAAATGCACCTGGACGAGGACGGTCACACCGTCGGGTTCGTCTGGGCCAGCGCTCGCGACTATTACGACCGCCACTTCTACCGCTGCACGTTCCCGGTCAAACCCGGTGAATACTTTCAGTTCGGTGCCGAAATTACCCGACAGTATTTCGGCAGTAGCTTGACCGTCGATGCGCAGGTCGCACTTTGGCAAGTCATGTCTGCCCGAGGCTTCAAAAAAGTGGTGGATATCTGCGATAACGCCAACGTACAGGCCCTGAAGATGCATATGCGCCTGGGCTATCAGGAACAAGGGCGTATCACCCATGTTTACGACCTGTTCGGGCACTGGCGTTTCTTCCGCGAAACCCGTTACAGCGATTCGAGACTGGAGGCACTGCGCAAGCCGGAAAGACCAGTGGTCACGGCGGCGGCGCAGGCTTGATTCAAGGCCAGGATATGTGGCGGCCTTAGCGCCGCCATCACGTAGAAAATGTAGGAGCTGCCGAAGGCTCGGGCCGCGATCCGACGATCTTTTGATCTTTAGAGGCAAGATCAAAAGATCGCAGCCTTCGGCAGCTCCTACACAGTCCGCGTTTTTCTTCAGTTTTTGGTGGCAACCAAAGTGAAACACAAAGGCATCTGCGCTTCGCAGTTCAGGTATTGGTCGTACACTTCCTCGCGGTTCGAATGCGGGTATTCCTTGAAGTGGCTGATGTTCAGGCCCGCTTCGATGGCCGCTGTGAAGATCGCGCCGAGGGTGTGCACGAACCAGTACGATGCCGCTGACTGCTGCTCGACCTTGCCCGCATAGACGATCGGCTGTTCCTGCACGAACGGTTGTTCGCGAAAGTACGACGTCGCCAGGCGAAACGGGTCTTCAGCGTCAGGGTCGACCATCTCCAGAAACGGATGGGTTTCGTAGATCACCAAACGACCGCCCGGCTTGAGAGTCGAGGCCACATGGCGGAAAAAATCGCCAATGTCGGGCATCCAGTTGAGAACGCCGATGGTGATCAGCGCCACGTCGAAGCGGTTATGCAGCGACGTCGGCAAGTGATGAATATCGGCTTCGATGAATTCGGCAGTGTACGGTGAGCGCGCGTTGATCTCCCGCGCCTGCTCAAGGAATGCGGCCGACTGATCGACCCCCACCACCTGCCGCGCCCCCAACGCAAACAGCGAAAGACTTTCACGACCGTTGTTGCAGCCCAGTTGAATCACGTCCTTGCCGTCAACCCCGACCTGTTCCAGCAACCCGCGCAAGGTGTCGTCGAGGCAGGAGAAATCGGCCTGCGCCACATCGTTCAAGAGCGCCTGCCAGTCAGGCGACTCCTGGTGATGGCGGGCTGAATCGTTCCACGCCTGTCGATTGCTTTCGATGGCGTTTTTGTTGTTTGGCACTTCCATGGCGCACTCCGGACGATGCTCGTGATTGAGCGGCCCGAGTCTAGATCAGCCCGACCATCCAGATTGTTGCAATCTTGTAAGCCCCACCTGCGGTAGCCCCTACAGGGGGTTCGTGGTTGCGTTCTGGTTGAGGCGTTCGCGCAAAAACTCGATCAACGCCTGCACCGGGCGCGAGGCCTGGCGGTGTTGTGGATAGACCGCCGAAAGGGTCAAGGGCTCAGGGCGCAGGTCATCCAGCACCGGCACCAGCCGCCCATCCTTCAGCGCTGCGCCCACAATGAACGTCGGCAGATAGGTAATCCCCATTCCCTGCACCGCCGCGTCCCTGAGCAACTCGCCGTTGTTGACCCGCATGCGGCCAGTGACATTCACCAATACCGGCTTGCCCTGCCCCGCATCGAATCGCCATTGCACCGAACGCCCGTGGCCGTAAGGCAAGCAGTCATGGTTGTGCAGGTCCTCAGGTTTGAGCGGCGTGCCGCGTTCGGCGAGGTACGCGGGGCTGGCGCAATACACACGCTCGATGCTGGCGATGCGACGCGCGATCAACGTCGAGTCTTCCAGCACGCCGATGCGCAGCGCCAGGTCATAGCCTTCGCCGAGCAGATCCACCGGGCGGTCGCTCAAGTCGACTTCCACCGTGACTTCGCGATAACGCTGCAAGAACAGCGGCAACAGGCAGCCAAGGTGCGCCACAGCAAACGACAACGGCGCACTCAGACGAATTGTCCCGCGCGGCTCGGCAGTTTGCCCGGCGATGCCCTGCTCGACCTGTTCGACTTCGCCCAGCAAGCGCAGCGCCGATTCGTAATAGCTCTGGCCCAGTGGCGTGACGTCGAGGCGCCGGGTCGAACGGTTGAGCAAGCGCACGCCGAGGCGCTCCTCCAACTGCATCAAGCGACGGCTGACGAACTGCTTGGACAGGCCCAACTGATCAGCCGCTGCGGTGAAGCTGCCGGAGTCCATGACCTGGCAAAAAATACGCATGTCTTCGAACGGGTTCATTGTCACTCTCTGGTGGACAGTTAAACGCTTTATAGCCGCTTTTTCACACCACGGCACACTATTAATCTGTGTCCACGGTTTGAAAACACAACAACTCAACTTATCGAAAATGGAATTGAACATGAACATTAAAAAGACCCTGGCCGCTTCCCTCCTTGCCCTGTCCATCGGCAACGCCTTCGCCGCAGAACCGACCGGTGTCGAACACAACACCCAAGCCTTCCTAAACGCCCTCGCCGCTGGCGGTGGCAAACCGCTTGAACAACTCAGCCCGAAGGACGCCCGTGCAGTGCTGACCGGTGCTCAGGCATCGGTGAAGGTTGATCTGTCCGGGGTGGAAGTCAGCGACAGGGCGATCACCGTCGACGGCCAGACCATCAACCTGAAAGTGGTGCGCCCGGCCAAGGTCAAAGGCGAGTTGCCGGTGTTCATGTTCTTCCACGGTGGCGGCTGGGTGCTGGGGGATTTCCCGACTCACCAACGCCTGATTCGTGATCTGGTTGTGGGTTCTGGTGCAGTGGCGGTGTACGTCGATTACACGCCGTCGCCGGAAGCGCAGTACCCGACCGCGATCAACCAGGCTTACACCGCAACCAAATGGGTGGCCGAGCACGGCAAAGAGATCGGCGTCGACGGCCGGCGTCTGGCCGTGGCCGGCAACAGCGTCGGCGGCAACATGGCGGCAGTCGTGGCGTTGATGGCCAAGGAACAGAAAACCCCGGCGCTGCGCTTCCAACTGTTGATGTGGCCGGTGACCAACGCGCAGTTTGACGACGGTTCGTACCAGCAATTCGCCGAAGGCCATTTCCTCACCAAAGGCATGATGCAGTGGTTCTGGGACAACTACACCACCAACCCGGCCGAGCGCGCGCAGATCCATGCCTCGCCGCTGAACGCCAGCGCCGAACAGCTCAAAGGCCTGCCCGCCGCGCTGGTGCAGACCGCAGAGTTCGACGTGCTGCGTGATGAAGGCGAAGGTTACGCTCGCCACCTCGACGCGGCGGGTGTACCGGTGACTTCGGTGCGCTACAACGGGATGATTCATGACTTCGGTCTGCTGAATCCGCTGAGTCAGATTCCTGAAGTGAAAGCGGCGGTACGTCAGGCTGCAGCTGAACTCAAGACTCATCTGAACTGAGTCCCAAGGCTTTGCCACCTGTGTGTGGCAAAGCTGCTTTTTGTGGCGAGGGAGCTTGCTCCCGCTGGGTTGCGAAGCGACCCCAGAATCTACAAAACATTGGAGATTTTGTGAGTGCTGCGCACTCAAGCGGGAGCAAGCTCCCTCGCCACAGATTTCCATCCGGCTCGGAGAATCCCCATGTCCTTCTTCTACACCCACCTGCTGTCCTGGAGCGCCCTGCTGCTGGTGCTCGACACCGCACTCTGGCACCTCGCTCCGTTCAAGCATCGCGCGCCGCGGGTCGGTCTGCGGTTGGTGCTGTTTCTGGCGTTCAGTGCGCTGATCATCAATGCCGGCGTCAGCCCGTTGCAGGCTCCGTTGTTCGCAGATGACCGTGTGGCGCAACTCGGTGCGACGGCCTTGGGAATTCTCTGGTGGCTGTACGCGGCGCGCGTGCTGACTGAAGTGATTGGCCTGTTGCTGATGCGGCGCATCGGTCACAGCGGTCGCTTGCTGCAAGATGTGATCGGTGCATTGGTGTTTCTGGTGGCCATCGTCGCTGCTGCAGGTTACGTGCTCGAACTGCCGGTCAAAGGCTTGCTCGCAACCTCCGGCGTGGTCGCCATCGTCGTCGGTCTCGCGTTGCAAAGTACTTTGGCTGACGTGTTTTCCGGGATCGTGCTCAACACCACCAAGCCGTATCAGGTGGACGATTTCGTGGTGATCGACGGCGTCGAAGGCAAGGTGCTCGACATCGATTGGCGCGCCACGCATTTGCTGACCAGCGCCGGGACCATGGCCGTGGTGCCGAACTCGGTGGCGGCCAAGGCCAAGATCGTCAACCTGAGCCGCCCGAACAACATGCATGGCGTGTCGATCAGCATCAAAGTGCCGAACCACATCCGCCCGCGCCGCGTACTCGATGCCCTCGACCGCACGTTGCAAGGCAGCAGCAGTCTGTTGTTGTCGCCTGCACCCAAAGTCGTGTTGAAAGAGGCCGGCGAGGAAATGTCCGAATACGTGGCCAGCGGTTTTATCGCCGAGCTGGGCAAGAAAAGCGAAGTGCGCAATCAACTGTTTGACCTCGCCCACCGCCATCTCGAAGCCGCGGGAATTTCCCGCCATCCCGACGGCGTGATCGAACCTTCGACCCGCGCCCGTGCGTTGCTCGACGAAGTGAAAATCTTCCGTTCTTTGAGCCCTGATGAACGTGATCGCCTGGCCGAATCGATGGTCGCGCAGCAGTACAGCGCCGGCCAAGTGGTGCTCGATCTGAATGAAGTGCCGGACAGTCTGTTTGTGATTGCCACGGGCGTGGTCAGCGCAACGGTGACCGACGGCAACGGCCAGGCTGAAGCCGGGCGCATGGGCCCGAGCGAGGTGATGGGTGAGCAGAGTATTCTGGCGGATACGCCTTCACAGGCGACGTTCACTGCGCTGACGTCTTCGATCATTTATCGCCTCGATAAAGAGCTGACTCGCCAGTGCATGGGCCAGCGTGGCGAGGTTGGACGCGCGCTGAACAAGTTGCAGGCGGTGCGGCAGCAGAGCAGTCGGTTGGCATTGGTGGCTGCGCCGGTGGCGGTTAGGAAAGGTGGGTTTTTGGGGTGGCTGCAAAGGCGCTGAGGTTTATGGTTTGGAATGCTTTGTCAGCGTTGAGATCTTTACCCCCTCACCCCAGCCCTCTCCCCCAAGGGGGCGAGGGGGAAAGGGGGCTGATCTTCACGCTATTCGAGGCCTGAGCTCGACTCAGAATTTTCAGGTCGATGTAACTCGCAAATCCAACACGGTCGGCCCCCTCTCCCTCCGGGAGAGGGCTGGGGTGGGTAAATACCGGGTACATCCTTTACGTTTGAGACCGGGGACATGGTTTACAGGTATCAATCATGGTCAGGAGGTGCTGACCA
>NZ_JAFCWW010000028.1:0-52632 GCF_049897765.1 Pseudomonas sp. TWP3-2
CTTCACGACTTGCAGCTTGAAGCTGTCGTCGAATGCCCTGCGTTTTTTGGTCATGAATAACTCCTCGATAGATGCATTTTCCACCTATCGGGGTGTCCGGGGAAATTAGACCACTGCACTCAATCAACCAAAAACATCTCCCGACTCAACCCATGCCGCTGCATCTTTTCATTAAACGTCCGACGCGGCAGTTGCAGTTCTTCAAGCACCGCTTTCACATCACCCTTGTGCCGAGTCAACGCCGCACGCAAACACTGCGCCTCAAACGCTTCCTGCTGCGCCGCCAGCGACTGCCCCGGATCAATCCCCGGCGCCGGCTCGTCCAGCCCCAGCACCTGGCGTTCAGCAACGTTGGCCAACTCGCGCACATTGCCCGGCCAATCATGGCTGAGCAGATGACTCAACTGCGCCCCGGTCAACGGTGGAAAACTGCGTCCTAGGCGTTCGGCTGCATTGCGCGCAAAGGTTTCGAACAACAACGGAATGTCCTCGCGGCGATCACGCAGCGGCGGCAGTCGCAGTTCGGCGACGTTCAGGCGATACGCCAGATCCTCACGAAAGCGCCCGGCCCGCGCCTCATCCAGCAGATCCGGTTTGGTCGCTGCGACGATGCGCAAATCCACGCGAATACTCTGGTTCGCCCCCAGCCGCTCCAGCTTCTGCTCCTGCAACACGCGCAGCAGTTTCACCTGCTGAGCCAGCGGCATGCTTTCGATTTCATCGAGAAACAGCGTGCCGCCGTCGGCGTATTCCAGCTTGCCGATGCGCTTGCCGGATGCCCCGGTGAATGCGCCGCTCTCATGGCCGAACAATTCGGCTTCAAACAGTTGCTCGGGGATCGCCGCGCAGTTCAGCGCTACGAACGGTTTGTTCGCGCGCGGACCGAAATCGTGCAGGCAACGCGCGACCAGTTCCTTGCCGCTGCCGGTTTCGCCACGGATCAGCACGTTGACGGGCAGCGACGCCAGATCCAGCACTTGCCGGCGCAAGGTCTGCAAACCGCGCGACACACCGAGCAGCGTTGCATCCAGTTTGGCGCGGTTGTCAGCCTGTTCGTGCAACGCGCGGTTCTCCAACACCAGCCGACGCTTGTCCAGCGCGCGACGCAGGCTGCCGAGCAGGGTTTCGGGGCTGAAGGGTTTTTCCAGAAAATCGTAGGCACCGTCGCGCATCGCTTCGACTGCCATCGGCACGTCGCCGTGGCCAGTCAGCAGAATCACTGGCAAGTCAGCATCGCGGCGCTGCACTTCGGCCAGCAACTCCAAGCCACTCAGCCCCGGCATGCGCACGTCGCTGACGATCACTCCGGCGAAATGTGCGGGCAAGGCTGCCAGGCATTCTTCGGCGCGACTGAACAGTTGCACCTCGAACCCGGACAGGCTCAGCCACTGTTCAACGGCATTGCGGATACTGCTTTCGTCATCGACCACCATCACCGAATTGAGCATCACAGGTGCGCCTCCAGATCGATCGGCAAGGTCAGACTGAACACCGCGCCACTGGCGCCGTTTTCCGCGCTCAGGCGGCCGCCGGATTCATGCACGATGGCGAACGATACCGCCAGTCCCAGGCCCAGACCATCGCCCACCGGTTTGGTGGTGAAGAATGGGTCGAACACTTGGCTCAAATGTTCTTCGGCGATCCCGCCGCCGTTGTCGCTGACGCTCAGGCACCACAATTGTTCATCGGCGTCGAGACGAATTTCCAGACGCTTGCACGGTTTGCCCTGCATCGCATCAAGGGCGTTGCGCAGCAGGTTGATCAGCACTTGCTCCAGACGAATCGCATCCCCGCGCACCCACGCCGGCCGTGACAGATGCAACACCAGACTGACCTGTTCGTCACGCAGGCGCGCATCGAGCAACTGCAACGCCTGATCGACCACCGTCGCCAGGTCCAGCCGTTCGCGCAAGCCGCTGGGGCTTTTGCGGGCAAAGGTTTTCAGGTGGCCGGTGAGGGCGGCCATGCGCGTGAGCATGTCGTCCACCGGTTTCAGCGCCTTGTACGCATCGTCGACGCGACCGTGATCGAGCAGCAGCCTCAGAGTTGCAAGCTGCATGCGCTGGGCAGTCAGCGGCTGGTTGATTTCGTGAGCCAGCGCCGCCGACATTTGCCCGAGCGCCGCAAGTTTGGCTGACTGCACCAGCCCGTCCTGCGCAGTGCGCAAGTCGCGGGTGCGTTCTTGCACCAGTTGTTCGAGTTCTTCGCGGCTGCGCTGACGCAGTCTGGCCAGGCGCCAGCGCTGATTGAGGAACAGCAGCAGAAACACCAGCGCCAGCCACACTCCGGCAGCCGCCAACCCGGCGTTGCGCAGGTCTTCGAACGCCACTTGTGGATGTCGCAGCAGATGCAACGTCCAGCCTTCGGCGCTCAGCGGCAGCGATTCCCACAGATAATCCGCGGTGCCTTGCGGGCCTTCGACCCGGCGCAGGTCGCTGTTCTCATCGAAGTTACGCACTGGCAAGTAAGTGAGCGGCACCAGCGTTTGTTTGTCGTACTGACGGGTGGTTTTGATTTCCGCGTGATCACTGGCGCTCAGTGGTCGCAGCAGGCGATAACGCCAGCCGGGCTGATTGGCGATAAAGATGATCCCGCGCGCATCGCTGACCAGCAGGGTGTCACTGCCCTGACTCCACTCGCGTTCAAGCTCGGGGAATTCGAGCTTGACCACCATCGCGCCGAGGAACTGGTTGTTGTCACCGAGCACCGCGCTGGAAAGGAAATAACCGGGAATCCCGCTGGTCACGCCGACCGCGTAAAAACGCCCGGTGCCTTGAATTCGGGTCTGGCTGAAGTACGGGCGAAAACCGTAATTGTGGCCGACGTAGCTGCTGGGCAGGCGCCAGTTGCTGGCGGCCACCGCGAGGCCGGTGTGATCGAGCAGTTCAAGGGTCGAGGACTGAGCAGCGCCGTTGATTTTTTCCAGTTTCAGATTGAGCGCGGCTTGCTGTTCCGCGTCTACCGGTCCGGCCAGCGCCGAACGCAACTGCGGGTCCAGCGCGAGCACGGCGGGCAGGGCGCGGTAGCGGTCGATCAGGGTGTGCAGCGACGTGGCGTACAGTGCCAGTTGTTGATTGGCACGCGCGGCGTCTTCTTCCAGCGCCTGGCGTTCGGCGTGGCGAATCGCAAGCGTCGCGGCGAGGGCGGCGCCGGCGATGATCAGCAGGGTGTACAACGACAGACGCAAGGTACGGGAAGTCGCGAGCATTTGAAGTATCAGAGCAGGACGGAGCGAGCACGATAGCACGCACACTCACAGTTCTTGCTACGTGGCGCCTAGCGCACACGTCTGATCAAGGATTGGGTATGCCTCAACTGGGTGATGGTTGTGTCGGTAGCGCGTCTCACCGTTTCACGTGTGTCGCCTGCAGGTGCGCTGAAGATCTGGTTCGTAATCTTGCTGAGTGGCCTGTAAGTGTGGATTGAGTCGCGTCCAGCGGCGTCGAAATTCCGGTCCAGCTCACTGACCGAATCATTAAGAACGCCGATCATTGCCTCGATGTGCGCGTCAGCGTCATTGAGTTTCTTTTCGGTCAGATCGTCGCCCGCACCCGCGATTTCATGGAGTATTTCGACGGTGCCGGTCACGGTGCTCAACACTGCGCCGATTTCGCTGGAAAACGGGGTGTTAGCTGCTTTCATGCCTATGCCAGCTCCCACACTCACCACCTCCTTGCCTCCTTTGAGCCAACCTTTCTTGTTCATTTCAATGACACCCACGACGATTCCCCTGAATTTCTGGTAGGCATACGCGCCATATTCCATGGACTTGTATTCCCCCCGAGCCACGATACGGCCGGGATCAAGTTTGCCGCTTTTGAACTTGACCGATGCACCGACGCTCGTGCGTTCCAAGGCGAAATCGGTCCCCAGACTCACGCCTTTTTTAACCGCCATTCCGAGAAAAACACCAAACGCGACGCCGACCGGACCTGCTGCGGTCCCCAGTGCTGCTGCACCTAAACCGACGCCAATACCGATTCCGTAGGCAGTGATTTGCGCAGCCAGGTGGCCCCCGGTTCTCAAGGCCGCAGATTTGGCGTGCGCCGAGGCGGATAGATGATTGCCGATCTGCGTCTCCGCTTCTTGAGCGCGGCGCGTGGTCAGTTCAAGGATTTTCGTATGTCGCTCAATTGCCCTGGATAACGTCACGTCCGCCTGACGTCCACGTTTGAAGGTGCCGCTCTGGGTTTGGGGCTGGCCTGCGCCGGTATTTCGGTCGGTGAATTCGCCCAATCCTCGCCCGTCAGCGTCGATGTAAATGATGGGATTATTGCCAACAAACGCATACAGATTAGTCCCGTCTATATCCCCTGCCGGATCGGCACTGGTCCAGCGCCCCAGCCATGGCGCGTAGTATCGAGCGCCGTAGTGATACAACCCGCTGACATCCATTTCCTTGCCCGAGTAACGCAGGGTTTTATAGTCGACCTCGACGGCGGAGCGCGCGGTCAGGGACGCGGTGCCGCCAAACGGCAGGTAGACTTCCTCGCTGATCAATTGTGCCTGTGCATCCAGCTCTTTCACCGCCGATCCCAGATGATCGCTCAGCGTATAACGCACTTGATCGGCCGCGATACCCGACGGCTTACCGCGCACCCAATGCAGGCAGACCACGTTGCCCATTGTGCTGGCGAGGTTGATGCGATGGAGTTCTTCGCCGTTGTCCCGGGTGCAGATTTCCAGACCCTGCATATACCGCACTTCACTAAAGTGGATGACACTCGGCGTGTGGGTCTCGTGACGTTTATAGACCCGTTCGCCTTGGCTGTAGCGGTAAAACTCCTCGTCGTTCGCGCTGCTTCCGTTGCGATCGACCAAGGTGACGTTTGCCAGTTGACCGCGACTGTCCCAGTGCAATGGCATGCCTGGCTCCAAGGCCAGCATGTCACCGGCGGGGTTGAACAACTGCCGGAAGTCCGGCACCGGGTCTCCGGGTTTCCAGCGCACGCCGCGATTGCTGGCAGGGTCGATGAACATCTGCCGAGTATGGTTGGCGCCATCGCGCGCATGAATGGTCTTGATCAGGTTGTTGCCAGCGTCGTACTCGTAGGTTTCGGTGTAATTTTTACGGTTATTCGGGTCAGTCGGCGAGGGGCGTCCGGGAGTGTCCGAGTGCGGGGTGTCTGCATGGCCGGTGGCACTGTGCAGGCGGTACAGCGAGTCATAGGTGAACACCCGCTCGCCATCGATGCGCTGATTGGCGAAAAAACGCGCAGTGAAGAGGTGGTCAGTGATGGCGGTAATGTTGCCTACCCGGTCGTAGCGGTATTCGAGATCCTGGTGCATAGTCGCCGGATCCGATTGCGCTATCTGGCGGTGCAGGCGTCCGTTGGCCGGTTCGTACAGCCAGCGGCTGAGCACGCCATTGCCGGTCCGTTGCTCGGTGATCTGTCCGCTGGCGTTGTAGTGCGCATGCTCTAGCACCGTTTGCCATCCGGGGGCGCCGGCGATTTGTAATTTGAGTTGTTGAAGTTGTCCGGCAACGTCGTAGGTCGACTGTTGTGTATGACCGCCGGCATCGAGCTGTTCGAGCATCGCACCGGTGGGGCTGAATGTTCGCTGGCTGACAAAGGCTTTACCTTCGTGGAAGGTGCGTGTGTCGCGCAGTCCGGGACCAGTCAGCGCATAGCTGTGAAAATCGACGCTGCCCGACGGTTCTGTCATTGCGATGATTTGCCCGCGCAGGTTGCGCCCAGGGTCGGCCGTTACATCGGCATAGGTCAGGGTTTCAACTGCCGGCAATGCGTTCTCGTCGATACGCACCGGGCGCAACTGATCATCGTAAGTGCTGCGCCAGTGGTTGCCCTGTGCATCCCACCGCTGCCGTTCCTCTCCCGCCACTCCGGGCAGCACCAGACTCGATCCGGCATCGACGCTGTCGGCTTTGAGCGGCGCGCCGCGCAAATCGAAAAGGCTCGCGATGTTGGGCACGGACAGACGCGGATCGCGCTGCTCGATCAAGCGCCCGGCCGCATCGTGGCGCAGGCGGCTGACCAGCCCTTGTACGGGATCGCCTGCGACAGTACGCAAATAGGCGACTTGTCTGACTGGCAGGCCCCGGCCGTCAGTGGCCGTGAGCGAGGGCGTGCGGTCATGGGCTGAGCTAGACACGTTTTGTTCCGGTGAGGTATTTGTAAATCCTGGAATGCTTTTGCGGGGGCTTACGTTGCTGCTGCAAATACCGGGCATCAGTAGTACTCGCATCCTTGTAAGCTGCGATAGAAGCCTTGGCCCGGCCGATATTGGCGAGTGTTTCGCGGGTTTGTTGTTGCAGGCC
Source organism: Pseudomonas sp. TWP3-2 (assembly GCF_049897765.1). Classification (NCBI taxonomy): domain Bacteria; kingdom Pseudomonadati; phylum Pseudomonadota; class Gammaproteobacteria; order Pseudomonadales; family Pseudomonadaceae; genus Pseudomonas; species Pseudomonas sp. TWP3-2. The sequence goes on from NZ_JAFCWW010000028.1 coordinate 6,281, forward strand.
TGACCGGCTGATCGAGGCACTTCCATCCGGGTCCAGAACATCGCTGCCCAGTGCATCGAATGCACTGTTGGCCAAGGCGGAATAATTTTCGACGGCCGCTTGCCAGTCGGTGAGCATTGTCTCGATCTTGCCAATCTTCACTGGGTCGAGCCCGGTCTTGATGTCTTCGGCTTCCACTGCTCGAGCGAACATGGCTAAAGTGGCGGGGATTATTGAAATCCACGACGCCATCACGCGGTTCATAAGAAAATCAGGCATCTGACGGGCCATATCGTCCGAAAAATCCCGCATCGTTCGTCTTTGCTTCCCGGGATCAGTCACACCCAAACCGCGATTTATCTCACTGACCGACATCGCCGAGGTTTGCGGAATCTGCGGGCCGAGAATGACCCCGGTTCTGGAGGCGATTTCGTTTGTGAACGGGTCGATCATTGCGCCTGCGATGTCACCGCCGATGTTGCCCCCAATCAGGCCGCCACTTGTCGCGTAGGGAATAAAAGACTGCACGCTCGGAATCACCATGTCCACCAGTCCTCCCCCGAAAACGCCGGCTTCGTAGCCAGCAATTCCTTTGCCCGTCTCGACCAAGAGGTTCGCCGCCAGGTTGCGTTTGATGTGTTTCCGATGACTGATGTTGTGCAACTGTTGGAGCAAGTGCTCGGAGTGTCCGGCGACAACGGAACTGAAGTCCGAATACTGTCTGATTGCGCTTTCTTCTCGTGAGTGGCCGCCGGAATCCACATAGCGCAGCGGATTGTTACCGACAAACGCATAGCGATTCAGCCCGTCCACATCCCCCGCCGGGTCGCTGCTGACCCAGCGCTGCAGCCACGGCGCGTAATAGCGCGCGCCGTAGTAGCACAGCCCGGAGACATCCATTTCCTTGCCTGAATAGCGCTCGAACTTGTAATCCACCTCAATCAGCGAGCGCGCCGCCATCGACGCGGTACCACCGAACGGGTAGTAGTTTTCCTGGCTGATCATCCGTGCGAGCTGATCCAGCTCCAGCACGCATGAACCCACATGATCCGTCTGGCTGAAGCGCAACTGATCGGCGTCGATGCCAGCGGGTTTCCCTGCCACCCAGTGCAGGCACTTCACATTGCTGATGCCGGTGTTGAAGGTGATCAGGTGCAGTTCTTCGCCGTTGTCCTTGGTGCGAATTTCGAGGTTTCCCAGATAACGTGCTTGATGAAAATGGCTGAGTGACGACGTGTGGGTCTCGTGGCGTTTGTAGACCCGTACGCCTTGGCTGTAGCGATACTGTTCGGTGTCGTGCGGCCCGGTGTCGTGTTCGACGAGCGTCACCGATGCCAGCTGGTTTTGCGCGTTCCACTGCAATGGCTGACCGGGTTGCAGGACCCGCAGGTTGCCGGCTGGGTCAAACAATGTGTCGAAGTCCGGAGCCGGGTCGCCGGGCTTCCAGCGCACGCCGCGGTTGCTGTCGGGGTCGATGAGCATTTCGCGGGTATGCGAGGCACCGTCGCGCACGTGGGTGAACTTGATCAGGTTGTTGCCGTCATCGTAGGTGTAGGTCCGGACGTAGTTGCGCCGGTCATTGGGGTCGGTCGGCTGCGGTCGCCCCGGGTTGTCTTCCTGCTTTCTGTTTTCGTCACTGCCGCTGGCGTGGCTCAGCCGGTAGAGCGAGTCATAGGCAAACGTGCGCTGACCGTCGACTCGCTGGTTGCGGAAAAACTTCGGCGTGAAGGTGTGATCGACAATGCTCTGGATGTTACCCACGCAGTCGTAGGTGTACTCCAGATCCTGAAGCGGCGGATCCGCTGCTTTCTGCGCAATTTGCCGGTGCAGACGGCCGTCGGCGGCGTGGTAATGCCAACGGCTGGTCACGCCGTTGCCGGCCAGTTGCTCGGTGATTTTTCCGTCGGCGCTGTACTGCGCGTCATTCAATATCGGTTGCGACGCCTGACCGCTGAGTTGCAGTTGCACCTGCACCAGTTGCCCGGCGATGTCATGGATCAATTGTTGCCGGTGCCCGCCGGCATCGGTGCTTTCCAGCAGCGCACCGAGGGGGCTGAATAGCTGATGACTGGTGAAGGATTCGCCGTCATGGAAAGTGCGGGTTTCAGTCCGGACCTGACCGGTGATGGCATAGCTTGGGAATTCAACAGCGCCCGATGGATCTTTCAGGCTGGTCAGTTGCCCGCGCAGGTTGTGAGTGGAGTCCGCCGTTGCGGGTGCATAGGTGAACGTTTCGATGCCCGGTACTGCGCTTTCTGCGATGGCGACCACGCGCAGCAGATTGTCATGCGTCATGCGTCGGTGGTTGTCGTGCGCGTCCCAGGTCTGCAGCGGCTCGCCGGCCAGTCCCGGCAGGTTGATGCTCGTGCCGCTATCGACATTGCAAGTCAACAGCGGCTGGCCAGTCAGCGCGTAAATGGTGGTGGTGTTGGGTGTTGACAGGCGCGGGTCACGTTGTGCCACTGCCTGGCCGGCAATGTCATGCTGCTGGCGGGTGATGAGCGACTGGACCGAGCCACCGGCAAGCGTGCGCAGGTATTCGATCTTCCTGACGGGAAGACCGCGCGAATCGCTGGCGACTACCGATGGGGTATTCGAATGCACACTGGTAATCATGACTTGGTCTTCTTCTGTTTCGCAGGGGTGCCAAGTCTGGCCGGTGCCGGGGCAATCGTGTCATCGGTGTCGTTGAAGTCGTAGCTGCAGGTGAACCAGGGATGGAGGATGTCGTAGGCCAGATGCCCCAAGGCGTTGATCGTCTTGATCGGTCGGCCCAATGCGTCGTAGAACAGCTGGTCGTGATAGCCGTGCTCGCGCATCGCGCTGTCCCTGATGTAATGCCAGGTATTCAGATAATACGGCCGGTAAACCCGGATGGTCTCGCCCTTGTGGTTGTACTCGACGCGCCCGCTGACGCGCCAGCGTGGGTCGGCCGGGGCTTCGATCAGCGTGCCATCCGGGCCAACCTCGAGATTGCCATCGGCCGTGGATACATACGCATCACCCGCCGGCACCAATTGTTTGCTTTGCAGCTCGCGGGCGAAACCGTCGAAATACCTGACAACGATCTGGATCAACTGCTGCGGATCATAGGGGTAGCGGTCGGCCATCAGCACGGCGCTGTGCACAGGCTGGCGTGCTGCGGTGTCAATCAGTTTGAGCAGGGTCTGTTCGCTGGCGGTGCGTTTTTTCAGTTTGCTCAGGTCGCGCAGGGCTGCAGCACGGACGTGGCCGCTGGGCAATATCCAGCCCTTGGCGATCCATTGTTTGCGTTTGAGTCGCAGTGCCGCAGGAGGCAAAGACACCATCCAGCTGAACGGTTCTGTGCGCATTGCACTGGCGGCGGACGCCACCACCCGTTCTGGATTGGCGATGGCGTAGGCCACGCTCAGATCGGTTTGTGGCGGGTAAAGGGTCAGCGGATCGAAACCGGCAGGCACTCCTTCTTCTGTGCCGTGAAAACTGAGGGCCATGGGCTGACCGCCGGGTTCGTAAAGCACTTCCTGAGTGTTCTCGTTGGGATCCTTGATCCTCACCGGCAAGAGGGTGTGCGTGTCGTAGATGATGTTGGTCACGCAGCCATCCGGCTGGGTGATGGCAATGGTGTGCAGGTGGTTGGCGTCGCGGGTTATTTCGGTCACGCCATGGCTGGCAGTGGGTTGCGCAGTGAGGGGCTGAAAGAAGCCCGCGGCATCGGCAAAAGTGAAAAACCCGCTCTGGGCCGACCACAGGGTTTCCAGAGGGTCTTGCACTGGATCCTCCGGGAAAAACAGGTTCATCGCCTGGTATCCCATTGCTCTTAATTCTGCACGAATGACAATTGGCGGGTTGACGCTGTCGTAAGCCGCAAGCGCTTTTTCATCGAACACCGCCTGCTCTGTCGGGCCTGGCAGCGGCGGATACAGTTGTGTGCCGTCGGGGGCTTTCAGATACGTTTGCCGAGACAGTGCGGTCAGTTCGCGCAGCGCGGTCCATTCGGGACTGGCGTGATGAGCGGCAAATTGTTCGCAACTGATCTGGGCCGGGGTCAGTCCACCGGGCAGCAAACCCTCGGGCATGATCCACGCATTGCCGCGCTGCCGCGAAGGCAGTCCGAGATGCCAGCGGGTCGGGTCAGTCAGGTGAATGAAATCAGCGAACGTCTCTGTCAGGTAAAAGACTTCTTGCTGCGGGTCGAAGCTGTCTGCCCAGGCTTGCTTTTGATCTTCCTCTTCGAATGGGTCCGTGGCGCTGCGACGGCGCGGACAGTCGACGGTGATGCTGTGCTCAGGCATCCCGAACTGATCCCACTCCAGATTGACCACGTGCTGACAACGCGGGTCATCCATGAAGCGTTCGTATTGGTGACTGCGGGTTTCCTGTTCCAGCACCAGCTGGCTGGATGGAGTGTCGATGACTTGCCGAACCCGGTAGCGATGCTCGGTCAACGAGAACAGGCGAGCCGTCGACGGGTCATCGGCCTGGGTCACTTCGCTGCGCAGTGCCCGACCGGCGAGGGCGTAGGCGATTTCGGCCTCATCGGCGGCGCGCCGCTTGTGAATGCGCTCTGCGCCGCGTTTGGCATCGAACGCGGTAATGACGGTTGGGCCGAGGGGGGAGATCTCATTGTCGAGGTCGCAAGTGTCCTTCAAGTCCTGATCAACGAATTGACCGACATGGAACCAGTTTTTTACCCGCATCGGGGCGGTATGGCCGCTCGCGGCCTTGCCCGGTTCCAGTTCACTGTCGGTCTGATAGACCCGCGCAAACCCGCGGAACTCTCGCTCGAGCCCGTCGTAATAGCCCTGAAAATACTCGAACGACTGCATCAGGTAATTGCCGGTAATTTCATCCTCCTGACGCAACCACTTGACCACCATCTGCGAGATCGGCAAGTGGCACACGGGATGTCTGCGTGCGACCAGTTCCTGGCGTTTTTCATCCAGCCAGTACTGCGCGCTGCTGCGGTATTGCAGCGTGGCGTTGTAGCCCATGTTGTTATTGCTGCCGATAAGCATGTAAGGACGGTTGCTGACGAAGTGATACACCCAGTGCTGCGCCTTCATGTGCGGCACGGTCAGCAGCAGGCTGGCGCAGCCCAGCCCTTGCAGATCGGCGAAGGTCACCTGGCAGAGATTGTCGTAGCGAATGCCGGCAGGCCATGCCACCCGGATCGGCGTCGGCGCCAGTCGATTGCCGCCATGGTTGAGCCAGATCTCGAAATAGTCCGAGGACAGATAAATAAACGCCGGGGCGCCGGAGCCGTCGATATCGGCGATCCGCACCCGGTCCGCATCGAATTCGCCATACCCGAAAGGCAAGTCGCTCAGCTTGAAACCCGTTTCAAACCGGCCATGGCCGAGGCTGGGCCAGCATCTGATTTCATCGTGACGGATGCGGCACAGCTCCGTGCCGCTGGCGCCCAGTCCGCTGATCATCACCAGTTCGCTGCGGGCGTCGCTGAACAGCGGCAGTCTGTCCGGGCCATGGGGTTGATTCTTGCCGGCAGCAAAGCCTTGCTCGCGCAGGTTGGCGTACACCCGTACGCTGTTCGGGCCGACCATCGCAACCGATTGCAGGCCGTCGCCGATCAAGTCCCCGAGTTGCGCCAAATGATGAAAGAACTCGACCGGAAATTGCGCAAACGGCTTGAACAGCGACCAACTGCCATCCGGGTTGAGGGTGTAATAACCGCTTAGCCCCGGTTGCGCGACAATCCAGTCCAGGCGCCCGTCGCCGGTCAGATCGGTGAGGACCTGCACCACCGGTTTGCTGCTGTCCGCATTCGGGATCAGCGGCAACAAGGTCCACGGGCCATAAATGACTTCATCAGTGCCGGGCGTGCCGCGCAAGGGTTCGCGGTAGTACCACGCGCCGTCGTACTGACAGAGGATTCCGGGCAGGCCTTCGCCATTCAGGTCAACGCAGTGGTAAGGCTGGCCGTCGTTGAGACCGGGCATGTTATCGAGTTGCAAGAACGGCTGCGGCTGGGTGTCGAGCACCGCGTCTTGATAGAACAACTCGATTGGTGGTGTGTGCTTGACCAGACCCGTTGCGTCGTAACTCATGGAGTGCGCCGCTTTCAACTGGCTGTATTGCTGCGGTGTTTCTTCGTGCTCCAGCAACAGACGGTTGACCAGCACCTTGGAGGTCCCGATGTTGTTGAACAGCAGGAACTGTTTGCAAAGGCGTCGGGTAGCAAGTTCGAAGCCATAGCGGTACATGCGAAAGGGGTCGGAGCGCACCGTCCAGGCGTTTTCATTGGGTGCTACAAACGGTGGAACATCATCGAGTCCGGCGACGCGTTCGCCGTAATCGACGATCAGCCGGAACAGCCAGTCGAGTAATTGCGGTTGCGCATGATCAAAGCAGTACAGGTCAGTACTGGCGGTTTTGTTGCAGTAGCACACCTGCCGCAGATAGCGTTGGGTTTGGTAGTCAAAGCGAGGGTCAGCAACCTGGTCGTCGCGCTTGTACTCATAGAAAATGTTTTCGCCCACCGGGTTTCTGATTTCCGTCAGCAACCACTCGGCGATGTGGGTCGGCTCCTTCGGGTCGTAGATGCACGCATCGTCGTTGTAGCCGTAGCAATAGCGCGTACCGTCGGCGCCGTAGACGATCCAGAACGGTTTGCCGACGTCGGGGGTCCAGAGTTCGTAACGGTCGAACGACGTTTCCTGACGCGGAATGTATTTCACGATCGAAAATTTTCTGGCTTGCCGGCCTTTGCCGCGGGTTCGCCGGGTCGACTTGATCTTGCCGCGCGTGGTCACTTCGGGATGTAGATCGGTGCCACCAGCCTGCATGACGTCGTCCGCCAAGTATTGCGGCACACCTTTGCTGGTCTTGCGGATGATGGCGCCGGGATTGATCTGCCAGCCGAGGCCGCATTTGCCGTTGCCCGAACTGCCGTCATAGACCAGATCCAGTGCCGGATTGAGCGATCGCGCATCGAGGAACGGCACCGGTATGGCGTATGACCGCCCGCCCGTCACGCCTATTTCTCCCCAACTGCGTCCACCCGCAGTCGTCGACGCAGATTTGGCGATGGACGGTGGGGTGATCAGCGCAACTGCATCAAGGGACATGGCAACGCAACCAGTGAATGCCGAGGCTGCACGCTAACAGACTGCTTGTAGCGCGACACCTGTCAGATCTGACAGGTGCCACGCGCTTCATTTTATGGCAGGCAATAAAAAAAAACGGGCGATCATTGCTGATCGCCCGGTTTTTTTTGCCAGCAGATGAAAGCCTTACTGCACTTCTACCGCCAGGCTTTCGCTGATCTTCTTCTGCCAGATCGCAGGACCGGTGATGTGTACCGATTCACCCTTGCTGTCCACCGCGACGGTGACCGGCATGTCCTTGACCTCGAACTCGTAGATCGCTTCCATGCCCAGCTCGGCGAATGCCAATACCTTGGACTTCTTGATCGCCTGAGCAACCAGGTAGGCGGCGCCGCCGACAGCCATCAGGTACACGGCTTTGTTGTCCTTGATCGCTTCGATCGCGGTCGGGCCGCGCTCGGATTTGCCGATCATGCCCAACAGGCCGGTCTGCTCGAGGATCTGCCGGGTGAACTTGTCCATCCGCGTGGCGGTGGTCGGGCCGGCTGGGCCAACCACTTCGTCACCGACCGGATCAACCGGGCCGACGTAGTAGATGAAGCGACCTTTCAGGTCAACCGGCAGGGTTTCACCCTTGTTCAGCATCTCGACCATGCGCTTGTGCGCGGCGTCGCGACCGGTGAGCATCTTGCCGTTGAGCAGCACGGTTTCGCCCGGCTTCCAGCTCTGCACGTCTTCCGGGGTCAGGGTGTCGAGATTCACGCGACGGGCCGACGGGCCGGCTTCCCAGACGATTTCCGGGTAGGCGTCCAGCGGTGGCGCTTCGAGCGAGGCCGGGCCGGAACCGTCGAGCACGAAGTGTGCGTGACGGGTGGCGGCGCAGTTCGGGATCATGCACACCGGCAGCGAGGCTGCGTGGGTCGGGTAATCCATGATCTTCACGTCGAGCACGGTGGTCAGGCCACCGAGGCCCTGGGCGCCGATGCCCAACTGGTTGACCTTCTCGAACAGCTCCAGACGCATTTCTTCGATGCGGTTGGACGGGCCACGCTTTTTCAGCTCGTGAATGTCGATGGATTCCATCAACACTTCTTTCGCCATCACCGCGGCTTTCTCGGCGGTGCCACCGATGCCGATGCCGAGCATGCCCGGTGGGCACCAGCCGGCACCCATGGTCGGAACGGTCTTCAATACCCAGTCGACGATCGAGTCGGACGGGTTGAGCATGGCCATTTTCGACTTGTTCTCGGAACCGCCGCCCTTGGCCGCCACGTCCACTTCCACGGTATTACCCGGGACGATGGAGTAGTGGATCACGGCCGGGGTGTTGTCCTTGGTGTTCTTGCGAGCGCCCGCCGGGTCGGCGAGGATCGAAGCACGCAGGACGTTTTCCGGCAGGTTGTACGCCTGGCGCACGCCCTGGTTGATCATGTCGTCCAGGCTCATGGTGGCGCCATCCCAGCGCACGTCCATGCCCACGCGGACAAATACGGTGACGATGCCGGTGTCCTGGCAGATCGGCCGGTGGCCGGTGGCGCACATGCGCGAGTTGATCAGGATCTGCGCCATCGAGTCACGGGCCGCTGGCGATTCTTCGCGCAGGTAGGCTTCGTGCATCGCCTGGATGAAATCCACCGGGTGGTAATAGGAAATGAACTGCAGGGCGTCGGCAACGCTCTGAATCAGGTCGTCTTGCTTGATCACGGTCATGAGTCGCGCTCCTCTGTAAGACGGGAACATTCAATAAGGTGCCTGCGGCTTGGGTGCATCGGTCGACCGCAGACACCTTTCAAGGCACGCCGGGGTAGCTGGCGCGACGCTAAAAAGGCGCGGCAGTATAGCGCGCCTCGGGGGCAGGGGCATCTGCCGGGAGTCATTCGTTGGTCGCATGGTTGGCGGCGCATTTGCTGGTTGGGTTGCGAGTCAAAAGCTTACCCCCTCACCCCAACCCTCCCGAACGTCGGACCGCCCCCAAGGTGGCGAGGGGGAAAGGGAGCCGATTTGCGTCGTTTTCAGAACCTGAGTTCAACGCGGTGTTTCACGTCGGCGCGAGTCGAATAAACACCTCGGTCAGTCCCCTCTCCCTCCGGGAGAGGGCTAGGGTGAGGGGCTTTTGGCGTTTTTCAGGCCACACTTTTGACGCCAATTATCCGGCCCGAAAATCAATGGTCATTTATCGACCGCGCCACTAAAGTGGCAGCCGGTCTGTAGAGTAGGACACTCAGTCAGCCTCCTATCGCACGGTGAGTCAACGATTGACCCATAACGCCATTCAACGCCTTTTGCTCAAACGCTTTGCCCTTGCAGCCGGCACTTATGGACTGGCATTGCTGCTACTGTGGCTGGCGTTTTTCACCGGGCATTACAATCAGCCACTGAGCACAGTGGCCATCGGCAGCGCCCTGGTCGTGATCAGCCAGGCGATTCTGTTTGCCGTATTTTTATCCGGCTGCAACCTGCGCTTCTCCGACCCGAGCCTGACCGAAGCCCAAGTGCTGCTCGGCATCGGCTGGCAGACCTGGCTGATCTCCCATGTGCACGAGGCCCGCGGCGAATTTCTGGTGTTCTACGTGTTGATCCTGCTGTTCGGCCTGTTCCATCTGTCGCGGCGTGCCTTCACGCGGTGTGCGCTGTTGGTGTTCTGCAGTTTCTGCGCGATCACTCTGTGGGACGGTTACCACTTCCGCTTGCCCGACCCGGCGCTCGCCGCATTGCAGGTCAGCATTTTGTTCATGGTGCTGGCGTGGCTGGTCCTTTACGCACGCTTCGTGCAGACCTCGCGTCAACGCATGCGTCAGCGGCGGTTTGCCTTGCAAGCGCATCAGGACACGCTGCGCGGGATGATGCGCCAGCTCGAAGACCTGGTGGCCACCGACGAATTGACCGGGCTGTTCAACCGCCGGCATTTCCTGCGTCTGGCCACGCGCGAACTGGATGCGATGGAGGCCGACATGGTGCACGGTCTGGCGTTGATCGACCTCGACCACTTCAAACGCATCAACGATGTGCATGGCCATGCGGCGGGCGATCAGGTGTTGCAGGCATTCGCCGGGGTGGCCGGTGCCTGTCTGCGCGAGGGCGATGTGTTGGCGCGTTACGGCGGAGAAGAGTTCGTGGTGTTGCTGCCAGACTGCGACGCCGAGCGTCTGACCGCGTGTTGCGAACGTCTGCGCATCGCGTTCACCGATGTCGAACTGGTCGGCCTCAAGGTAAAAAACCTCAGCCTGTCAGCGGGCATGACGTTGCTTGAATTGGGCGATGATCTGGATGACGCCTTGCAGCGTGCCGATCAGGCGCTCTATCGCGCCAAGCGCGACGGGCGCAATCGCTGCGCGGCGGCGTGGGAGAACGTCGATGCCTGAACTGCGCGTCGGTGAACAGCAATGGTCAGTGGCGGCTGGCAGCAATCTGCTCGATGCGCTGAACCAGAACGGCGTGGCCGTGCCCTATAGTTGCCGCGCCGGCAGTTGCCATGCGTGTCTGGTGCAATGTATGCAAGGTCTGCCGGCCGACAGTCGCCCCGACGCGTTGAGCGCCGAACAGCGTCAGCAGGGTTGGCGGCTGGCCTGTCAGTGTCAGGTGATTGAAGATCTGCAGGTGCACACCTTTGATCCGCTCAGCGACGGTCGCCCTGCAGTGGTCGAGGCGCTCGACTGGCTCGGCGACAACGTGCTGCGTCTGCGCCTGACACCACAGCGGCCATTGCGCTACAGCGCCGGCCAGCATCTGGTGTTGTGGGCGGGTAACGTGGCGCGGCCGTACTCGCTGGCCAGCCTGCCGGAAGAAGACCGCTTCCTCGAATTCCACCTCGATTGCCGCCAGCCCGGCGAATTCAGCGATGCCGCCCGGCGCCTGCAGATTGGCGATCCGATCCGCCTCGGCGAACTGCGCGGTGGCGCACTGCATTACGACCCGGACTGGCACGAGCGGCCACTGTTGCTGCTTGCCGCCGGCACCGGGCTCGGCCCGTTGTTCGGCGTGTTGCGCGAAGCGTTGCGTCAGGATCACCAAGGCGCCATTCGCGTCATTCACCTGGCGCATGACGCCGACCAGCATTATCTGGCCAGACCGCTTGAGGCACTGGCGGCGCAGCGCGAAAACCTCAGTGTCGAGCTGTGGACGGCGGCCGAGTTGCCGGGTGCTTTGGCGCAACTGCGCCTTGTTTCCCGGCAAACCCTGGCCTTAGTCTGCGGCTCGACTGCCAGCGTTGATGCGTTTGCCAAACGTCTGTACCTGGCCGGACTGCCGCGCAATCAACTGCTGGCCGATGTATTCCTCAGTCGTGGTTGAGCGCTGATTTCTCAGAGCGAGATACGCCATGCCCGAAGCCATTGTGTTGCAACGCGAACGCGGTTTGCTGACCCTGCGCCTCAACCGCCCGGACAAGAAAAACGCCCTGACCCGCGCCATGTACAGCCAACTGGCCGCCGCGCTGAAACAGGCTGACAGCGACCCGGAAATCAACGCGGTACTGATCAGAGGCAGCGCCGAGTGCTTCACCGCCGGCAATGACATCGCCGACTTCATCCAGCAACCGCCGAGCGATCTCGACAGCCCGGTGTTTCATTTCATGCTGAATTTGCTGGAATGCCGTAAACCAGTGATCGCGGCGGTAGCGGGAGCGGCAGTAGGGATCGGCACGACGATGTTGCTGCATTGTGATTTGGTCTACGTCGCCCGCGACGCCCGTTTGCGCATGCCGTTCGTGAATCTGGGGTTGTGCCCGGAATTCGGTTCCAGCCTGATCCTGCCGCGGTTGCTTGGGCAGGCTAAAGCGTCGGAATTATTGCTGCTTGGCGAAAGTTTTACCGGCGAGCAAGCGGCGCAGTGGGGGATCGCGACCGAAGCGTTGGGCAGTGGCGAAGCGGCGTTGGCCAAGGCGCGGGAGATGGCGCTGCGTTTTGACGAGTTACCGGCGGAGGCGGTGCGTATCAGCAAGCAGTTGATGCGCGCGCCGGATCGCGAACTGATCCGCAAAGTGATCGAGAAGGAGGGGGCGCTGTTCACCCAACGGCTGCGATCGCCGGAGGCTTTGGCGGCGTTGACCGGGTTTATCAAACGGCATTGAATTTTCGCTGATTTAGCCGGCCTCATCGCTGGCAAGTCGAATCGTCGCACCGCAGCTCCCACAGGGTTTGGGGCGACCGCCAATTTGTGGCCAACAGAGAAACTTGTGGGAGCTGGCTTGCCAGCGATGAGGCCGGAGCAGGCAACACACCATTTGGATCAGAATGCAAAAAAGCCCCGACACTCAAATGCCGGGGCTTTTCATTTACAGCAGTCGATCACTCAGACCTGCGGATCGCCAACGTGCAGGATCTTCATGCCGTTGGTGCCGCCAGTGGTGTGATAGCTATCACCCTTGGTCAGAATCACCCAGTCGCCTTTCTCGACAACGCCACGCTTGACCAGCTCGTCGATCGCCTTCTGGCTCACTTCGTGCGGCGGCAGCGAGGCCGGGTCGAACGGTACGGTGTACACGCCACGGAACATCGCCGCGCGGGCCTGGGTTTCGCGGTGCGGGGAGAACGCGTAGATCGGCACCGAAGAACGGATGCGCGACATGATCAACGGCGTGTAGCCACTCTCGGTCAGCGCGATGATCGCCTTCACACCCGGGAAGTGGTTGGCGGTGTACATGGCCGCCAGCGCGATACTCTGATCACAGCTTTCGAAGACCTTGCCAATGCGGTGGCTGGAGGTCTTGCCGGTCGGGTGCTTTTCAGCGCCGACGCAGATGCGCGCCATTGCCTGCACAGCTTCCAGCGGATACAGCCCGGCAGCCGATTCGGCGGACAACATCACGGCGTCGGTGTAGTCGAGCACGGCGTTGGCCACGTCGGACACTTCGGCGCGGGTCGGCATCGGGTTCTGGATCATCGACTCCATCATCTGGGTCGCCACGATCACAGCCTTGTTGTGGCGGCGTGCGTGCAGAATGATTTTCTTCTGAATGCCTACCAGCTCGGCGTCGCCGATTTCCACACCGAGGTCACCACGGGCAACCATCACCGCGTCGGAGGCCTGGATCAGACCGTCGAGGGTTTCGTCGTCTGCCACGGCTTCGGCGCGTTCGATCTTCGCCACCAGCCAGGCAGTACCGCCGGCCTCGTCGCGCAGTTGACGGGCGTAGTTCATGTCGGCGGCGTCACGCGGGAAGGACACCGCGAGGTAGTCGACTTCCATTTCCGCGGCGAGCTTGATGTCGGCCTTGTCTTTTTCCGTCAGGGCCGGCGCAGTCAGGCCGCCACCGCGACGGTTGATGCCTTTGTGATCCGACAGCGGGCCGCCGATGGTCACGGTGCAATGCAGCGCATCATCAGTTTGCGTGTCAACGCGCATCACTACGCGGCCGTCGTCGAGCAGCAGCTCGTCGCCCACGCCGCAGTCCTTGACCAGATCCGGGTAGTCGATGCCGACCACTTGCTGGTTGCCTTCGGTCAACGGATGGCTGGTGGAGAAGGTGAACTTGTCACCGATCTTCAGCTCGATCTTCTTGTTGGCGAATTTGGCGATACGGATTTTCGGGCCTTGCAGGTCACCCAGCAGGGCGACAAAGCGGCCGTGCTTGGCAGCGAGGTCACGCACCAGCTTCGCGCGAGCCTTGTGCTCGTCGGGGGTGCCGTGGGAGAAGTTCAGACGGGCGACGTCCAGACCAGCCAGAATCAGCTGTTCGAGAACTTCCGGCGAGTTACTGGCCGGGCCAAGGGTAGCGACGATTTTGGTACGACGGACGGACATGCAAAGACTCCTCAGGTTCAAGCGCTCGCAGAGGCTACTATGCTCGGAGGGTGTAGTCATTGTTCGTTTGCACTACTTATTCGTTTGTTTTTCGAAATGAACATTTCCGAGGATTTTCGCGGGAGGCGGTAGGCCGTTGGTCGGGACTGTCATTTCTGTCAGGTGGCAAATGGATGCTGCCCTGATGGAATGCTCGCAACCTCGCCAAGGGTGGCGAGTCATGGAGATGAACGATGAGTAATCCAGCACAGGCAGTGGCGACACCCGTGTTCATAGATCCCGTTGAAGGCGCGAGTGAAACCCTGCCAGTAAACTTGGCCGGAACGTCTGACCCACTTGCAACAGTTGAAGTTTTCATTACGGCGTCGCCACTGTTGGTAGTCAGCGCCACTGCCGACGGATCTGGCAATTGGAAAGCAGTCACGACGAATTTACCCAAGGGAAACGTCAGTGTCACAGCTCGTGCGATTCTGAATAGTAACTTCTCAGCATGGTCATCCCCTCGGAGTTTCACTGTTGCGTAATTGAGCTGTTCGTCGTGAAAGCCCATCGCCTTGTTCCGGTGGGCGTTTCCAATTCGAGTGAAGTCTCCGTTAGTGCTGGATCAATATCGCAGACTACAGTCTGCAATGCCCAAAACGCGCATTGAAGATTTCGCGGCAAGGGTCGATACAGAGCACAAGACAGGAGAACCCCCATGCGATTGTTGCCCATTGCCGCCCTTGCCCTCGCCGTTATCAGCGTCACGGGCTGCACCCGTTGGTCGATGAACCATCATTTGAATAACGCCTACAGCGCCTATGACCGCGGCAATTGCGAGCAGGTGATGCTCGAACTGTCCAAGGTCGAGCGCTCCAGCCGTGCGCGGCCGTATGTATGGCCGGAAGTGTCGATGATGCGCGGCCAGTGCCTCGAGCGGCAGAAACTGTTCGTCGATGCGGCGCAGACCTATCAGTTCATCATTGCTTCGTACCCCAACAGCGAATACGCCTACCGTGCCCGCGCGCGTCTGGAAACCTTGCAGAGCCTGGGTCACTACCCGACGCGCAGCGCTGCCGCCGTGGTACGTCCGACACGTTTCTGATTGCACTTGTCATACAAAAGCTGGCCGCTTGTACAGGCTCAGCTATAGTCCAGTGACACCGATTCAGAGTTGTGCTTTTGAGTCGGCGCAACACCTGCAACTGGCATGAGAAGTAAGTGACGGCGATTTGGCGACTGTCACACCGGAAGCGGGGAGAGCGCGGCTGACGCACGGCCACGTTCCGAAGCAAAGGTGCGGCTCTGTGACAGGGCCTTGCATGGCGAACTGCGCATGTTTACCGACCGTCGCATCGAACGGCACTTGCTGCCATATTTTCTGCGAGTGTTCAACAGCGTCACCGACAAACCCATCGGCTTTCTGGGCAACGTGTCTGAAGACGGGTTGATGCTCATCAGTCAGTTGCCGATGATGATCGGTGCCGATTTCAATCTGCGTTTGAAAATCCCGCTGGGCGACGGCTACCAACAAGTAGTCGACCTCAGCGCGTGCTGCCTGTGGTGCCACGAAGACGCGACCCCTCAACATTACGACGCCGGTTTCAGCCTGCAACGGGCACCGCCGGAGTATGAGCAGTTGGTTGAGGCGTTGCGCCAGTATTTCAGTTTTCAGCCACTGCCTGCGTCTGCCTGATTCAAAACCGCCAGCGATGGCTTTAGAACCGACGCCACCCATTTAAATCGCTCGCGACCAAGCGAAGGGGTGGCGCCTTGAGCAGGTTAGTCGAACGGGAGGAATCACGAAAAAACGGCGCGCCCGGAGGCGCCCTGCACACAGCCACCATCGAGTGCGGGGATAGGGATTACCCGACTTGATGACGCTTATGCACCTTCGCGATACCTCCCAGGCGACTAAACCCGGCCGCTGATTGGCAGCGACGGGGATCAAGTTACGGGGCAACGCCAAGGCGCACAAGCCGGCGGATTCTGAGTGATGTGTAGGCAACGGCGCAAGGCAATGTAGCCCGTTGTTAGCACTTGCAGGACGCAGTCGGAGGGGGCTGTGGGAAGAGTTACCGTTGGTCGGGACTGTCAGATCTGTCAGGTGTGGCGTTCAAGCGTATCGGCATTCAATGGACCTACATGCCTTCGCCGGCACAGCAGCCCTTGAACGATGACGGACTCCATCATGAAAAAAACAGACAAACCTGAAAAGAAGTCCCGCGCCAAGTTGCCAAAACAACCTGCAACTGCCGGCAGCCTTGAGCCTATCGCCGATTCCGTAACGTTTTCTGGCGAATCAGCCGTATTGGATCTGGAAAATATTCCCTATAGCACACGTCTGCCAGTGACTATCACAGCGAGTAAAGATGGCTACTCGGCAACACTGAGCGCCGAGTGTTGGTGGAGTGATGCGGGCGATACTTTCACTTTTAGAACACTTTCGTATAGGGCCACGAACAATGGCCAAAACGGCGGGAACGTACGGGTTCTCGTCGTTGCAGGGGGGGCAGATAAGTGGGAAGAAGAACTTATGGGCAACGCGACCCAGGACGGGCAGGATCATGTTTTGGTTCGAGCAAAGACGATCACGGCAAGAGGTACTACGGCGCGATGCACCTTCGGGTATGAATACGACGTTCCAGTGTGGGGTGACGTCGACATGCATAATTATGTGGATGTGAATCTGCCGGCTCTTGCTTCGCCTGTCATGAACCTGATCAAAAATGTAAATAGCTCAAGTTTTCCTGTGTCAGGAACTTCGGGAATACCCGGTGCTGAACTCCGGGTTTACAGGGATTTCGACTACATCACCGCACTTGCAACCATACATCCAGGTGGATCCTGGACGGCGACAGTCAATCTTCCTGACAACCGGAATGAAATGTCGATTGGTTCCCACCAAAAAATAGGAAATCAGGAATCTGCACCGTCGAATGGTTTCCGGGTCTACCGGGCAGCAATCACCTCACCGACGGAAAACGAGGTAGTGCCCGAGAAAGGGTTAACGTTCAGGGGGATCGCCGCACCAGGTACTGTGATGACAGCCGTCAGGAGCGGTTTTGGAAACCTTTGGTCCAACCGCGTCAACACCGGTCAGGGAACGACTTGGGCAGCGGCAATGTTGCCGAATCTTGGTTTGAAGAGCGGTGAAATAATCGTCATTGGAGAGATTGACGGGCCTTCTCACTACACTTACCCAGTCAAGTTCTGGCTCTTGGGTTATCCACACATCACCAACACTGTCTTCGACGAAACTGTGGGCTTCACCCTCACTGGCAATAACCGTTTATCCGGCGCCGAGGTGACTGCCTACATAGGTTCTTCGGGGACATTGGTTGGAACGGCACTGCCGGCTACAACCGATGCTTTTTCGATCCAGACGGATACCAAACCGGGACTGATCGTTATCACGACGCAAGCAAATCATTCAGGCAAAAGCTCTGGTCGTAGTGACGGTGTGACATTCAGAGTCGCCCCCCGCAAGCCCACCTTAGACTACAAGGTCGAAAATGGCATTGGCACGCTCCATGGCACTGGCTATGGCACTGCCAAGGTACTCGTGACGGGCACGTCTGCTTTCTCTCTTGAGCAAGTTGTCGGGGGAAACGGTATATGGACCAAGGCCATTCCTGTGACCACGGTGCCCGGGAATTACGACATAACCGCCAAGCAAGAATCCGGGACTATCTGGTCCGCGTCCACCGCGTCGAAATCAATCGAGGTGCCATGTCCCCAGCCCACGTCAGTGACGAGCAATAATGACGGGCACAAACTGATGTTTTCGGGTGTAGGGCTGAATTGGAGTACGCACACAGTAGTGGTGTTCTTTCTCAACAACGGCGTGGATCTGCGAACTGAAGTCCCTGGAGTACCTCAAGCCCTAGTGGCGAACGGAATCTGGAGCATCAAGTCTACCGACCTTTTTCCTCCTGGTACTTACGACAAACTGACCGCCAAGATGTGGGTAAATGGTTTCTTTTCACTGGCTGTACCTGTTCCAACAGTAATAATCCCCTCGCCCCCGGCCGTGCTCGACCCTCACCCAGCACCCACCGGTCAACGTCCAACGATCAGCGGCAAGGTGTGGGCTGGTTCGGTTGTCACTATCAGCGTACCGGGGATGTCATTCCCACCCGTGACCGCAGTGGGCGTCAATTTCAGTCTGGTCTCGCCGACCGACTGGCCTCCGGGTACATATGTGGTCTCGGTGACCTCGGCATTCGGCGGCCAGACTTCGACAGTGGTGACACAACCAATCACTGTGAGAACGCCGCAGCCGACGATCACCACCGCGCCAGGCCCGGTTCCCCTCATAGCGACCATTGTCTGCAGTGGCTGGCAAGGCTGCCTGATCGAGGTTTTTACGACTGTTGGCAATCAGATATTGGGTTGGGGCACGGTGCAGCCCAATGGCACGGTCGAGATCATCCTGTCAAAGCAAGCTCCGGGCGAGCAGACCTTGTATGCCCTTCAATCCGAGGCGGGCAAGCCTGTGAACGTATCGGTCGAGAGTAACCGCGTGGTGGTGAAGTTTGGCGTACCGATAGCGACCATCACTGTGCCGGCAGAGGGCGGCACGACCACGCGTATATCGGATATCAGCGGCTCAACGACTGCGCTTGGCGATTCTATCGAGTTGTGGCGCGGGAACACGCTGCTTGCCAAAGATATTCGAATTACCAATGGAACCTGGATGGCGAAGGGGATAAAGCTGGACGTGGGGCGTGTTCAAAAGATAGATGTTCTCGTTCGGCAGGACGCTCATCAGAGCGAAGCGATTACTCGCACCGTGACGGTGGTCCCCGAGAAACTGATATTCGATGCGCCTCAGAACGGTCAAAACATCAGTGCTCGGATGTGGTTCTCAGGGGCGGGTGCGTTCCCGGGCGACAAAGTCATCCTCAAGCGGGTGGGGGCGAATCACAACTTTACTCCCGTGCCAGTGAATGCGTTCGGTCAGTGGGCGACGCGGTTGCAACACAATATGGTCCCGACCGACAAGATCACCGCTTTCGCCCGAGCCGGTGCGGGGCTGGATTCTGCATTGGCTGACCAGATCACACCGAAATTGCTCTACACCACCGCCCCCCACTTCACCGAACCTCAGGCCGGCGACAGGACTGGCACCAAGCCGATTTGCAAAGGACTGGCCAGAGCAGGATCGACGGTTACCGTTGCTCAGTGGTTCAACGGCGCGAGCGTGCTGGCGACAACCGTGGCCGACGCCGATGGCCGTTGGGAGGTGCAAAGCACAGTGGCGTTGCCGGCTGGGGCGAATTGGATGCAGGCGCGCGATACGTTGGCCGGTCAACACTCCGAGTGGCGCAGGAGTGAGTATTTTCAGGTCACGTCTGCTGTCGCCGACTTTACTCCACCTATCGTTGATTTCCCCAAGCCGGGAGAAGAGGTAGGCCTGAAGACGGCATTTTCCGGTAGAGGACTGGCGGGTGCCGAAGTTCATGTCTACAAAAAAGGCGTCGGGAGCGTGCCGTTGGCGACGTTTACAGTGGGCCGCAACGGGCGCTGGAGCGGGTCTTTGAACCAACCGCTGCCGATTGGAGATTCCACATTCTCGGTGAATCAAGAACGCGATAGCGTCAAATCGGGATGGTTGGTGCCGGATCGGACGGTAAAAATTGTTCAGTTGCCGGGGAGTTTTTCAAAACCAGTGATCACTCTACCTGTGGACGATCCGAATCAGACTCTTGAACCGAATCCGTGGGCCGCAGGTAAAGGCGTTCCCGGTGCTACGTTGAGGCTTTATGCTGATGACGTTCCGGGTGTTGTTTTAGCCGAAACATGTGTGCATGCCGACGGTAACTGGGCGACGCGGTTCAAAAATGTTCTGGCTGCAGGAGCCCAAAAGATAACGGCACAACAGGAGCGCGACGGCAAACTATCCGCCTGGTCCGGCATCGTCATCGACTTCAAGATCGGGCCCCAACCGCTGCCCCCGCTCATTACTAACATCCCTCCAGAAGATGACGTTCCGCATAATCTCGTACTGGAAGGTAAGGCTATGCCGGGCGCCAGGGTTAATCTTTATAAACACGGAGTTAACAGCGTAATCGGAACCGGTATCGCCGATAAAGACGGAGTCTGGACGATAAAATTGTATAACTTGCCGCTCGGTGAATTCATATTCAACGGAAAGACGGTGCATGGCACAGTGGCGTCGGGGTGGATGGCACTGTTCAAAGTCTATATACACAACTTCGGCTGACCATCGAACCACCCACTAACAGGCCCTCAATCGAGGGCCTTTTTTCTGTTCGGACACTACCATCAAATAATAAAAACCCGACCAGCGGTCATGAAACCTGTCAGATCTGACAGTAGCCCCCTTCTGAAAATCAGCGCTAAATCAACGTGAAACGACAAACGCCCAGGCTCGCGTCCGTGGCCTTTGTTTTGCGTTCAAGAGGAAGTGTCTGAATGAAAGCATCGCAGAAGAGCGCCGTTGATCAATTGGTCAGGGCCGTATTGTGGCAAGGCAAAAAACGCCTGACGGTGCCGCGCAAGCTGGACGACTATCTCAAAACATCTCCCAGCGTGTTCGACGTGATCAAGCTCAGCGAAATCGAGCTGCAGAAATTCAATCTGACGCCCGCGCAAGCCAGGACCCTGTTGACCCGTGGCAGAGCGCTGGCGCTGAAGATCACCCGGATGTACCGCCAGCAGGAACTGCGTGCTGCGCCGCAATCGAGCGAAACACTGGTGGGGACGCTGCCGACCTACGATCAGATGTTCAACCCCACTGTCCACAAGGCGGCGCCACAAGGCAGCCCCGAGCACAAAGCCTCAACCACCGCTTATCTGCTCAGCCTGCGTGAATTTTTACGTGACTCGATCGAGTCCCACAAAGGTGATGGCGCCATTACGCTGGAGGAGCGCCGGCCAGATGTTGATCGGCTGTTGATTGATACTGCGGCGATCAACGAGGTGAAGTCCCGCGTCGACATCCACACCGGGATACTTGAAGAGATCCTCAAGAGCCAACTGCCCGAGCAGTATTCCACGCTCAAGGAGTTTCTCGGGCTGACACGTGTGGGCATGAGCATGCCCTACGAGGTGGATGCGATCGAGATATGGCATGTCGTGGCCCAAGTGGTGGAAAACGGCTCGCTAGGCACAATCGTTCGCTGGCTGGACGCCGATTTCCCTTATTTCACGCGTGCGGGTGGACGGGGGGCACGTGACCACATGGCTTGGCTACTGACCCTGAAAATGGGCCCGGAAGCCACAGCATTACAGCTGGGAAGCCCAGTGTTTCCATTGACCGCTGATCGGGCGCAGAGGTCTTTGCAAAGGGTCGATCCGCGCACGGGGTGCATTGATGCGGATCCGCAAAAAGCGCTCGACAACTTTTATCCGGATCACTATGGCAAGTTCATCATCGCTCTGCCGAGCCTGCAACGCTTGTGGCTGTTCAAGCGGGCCACGAGCCTCGATCAAGAGGGGGTGGACCGAGCGTTGGCGTGGGGTAGATTTCAGCCAAAACGGTCGGCTAACGTCCCCTCGATTGGCAGCCCTGGCGAGCTACTGACCGGTGAGACAGCCGGGGCACGTTACATCAATGGCGGGGAGAAACCGGCGATCGCGCACCAAACCGCAGTGATCGATGAACAGCATTTGCTGACGAATATCGGTGAACCCCCGGCGACTCGGTTTGAAAATCGAACCGATCGTATCCAGCGCAAGCTGCGTCTGGATGAGATCATGCAATCAGGCAGTCATGAGGTGGACAAGATGCTGATTGCCGCGATGAATGCCGAGCACCGCGGCGGGGCCAGTTCATCCCTGTGGATCCGCCCCGGCACCCTGAGCTGCCTGGGACTGTTCTGGGAGCTGATCAATACTCACGGTTGCACCGCCGACGAGTGCGCCGCGCTGGTGGATGTGCTGTCGGTCTATGGCCAGAATGGAGAACGCCCGTTCTTTGATCAGGTTTACAACAAAGACCCACTCGTTGATGACGCCCTGATCATCAATGGTCGCCAGTTGGCAATTATTCCGGTCACCGCCGATGAGCAGCACATGGTGAACCTGATCCGCTCGGCGCTCGCTATCAACGGTGAAACCTACCGCTATCTGAGCACCATCATCGCCGAGGCCAAAGGAAAAACGACTTCCCTGGATTGCGATCTGCCTACGCTCACGGCGTTGTGGCGGCTGGTGTGGCTGGCTCGCATCAGCGGCCTGACACCGATCGAATACACGGCGCTGGCGCAAACCCTGGGCCTGACGGTTCAACTGGCGGCGGAGCCGGTGGTGTCCAATGCGGGTACCACGAACGGTGCGGATGTGCTGAGCGCAATTGATGCGCTGATGACCTGCGCACAGTGGGTCAGTGACTACGGTTTGTCGGCGTTGTGGTTGGTGCAGAACATCAGTCCGCTTGTTGTCCCCACCGTATGGACCGAAAAACAGGACCAGTTTCTCCGGCAGTTGGCGAGCCAGGCACAGTCTGTGCTGCTGCAATCGGCAACACTGCTGGCCGCAGGCGCACCCGCACGTCACCCCAAAACCGAACAACTCATCGAATGGATACCGCTGCTGGAGGAGCTGGTGGACGATGACGGGGTGGTGAGAGGCGAGTATGACCAGACCGAAGAGCAATATCAGGCGTACGCCGGTGAAAAATGCGCCGCCATTGCATACGAGATTTATCCGGATCCTGACCCCGTGACTACGGCGAGCAGGGATGCTTTGGCGGCGCTGCTGCTATCGATTGTTCTGCGTTGCCGGGATGAACAACGCGCACTGGTTAAAGAAAACCTGGCGCACTATCTGGGTATCAATTCACTTCTGACCGGTGAGGTCCTGACCTGGGCTGAGGGACACCCCTACAGGTTTCTGGCACAGGCGCTGAGCATGCCGGAAGCGCGCGAGCGCTGGACCGTCAGGGCGGCGATGGACGAACCGGATCAGTTCCTGCGAATGCTTGGCGAAGTCGAGCGCCGCGCGCGGATCGCCGACAGGCTCCACCTGAGTCCAACGCTGTTGGAAATGGTCCTGGCAGGCGAAAACTATCAGTGGTTCAGCCTGGATAGTCGCCACGAAATCTCGATCAACAGCCTTTATTATCTGGCGCTGTTCGGTCGTATGGTGGAGCAGGCCGGGGAATCCGAAGAAAAGCTGCTCGACTATCTCGCTGCGGTGAATCTTATCGATCCGGGCCTGAGCGAAGATGCGCGCCGACTGGTGCGCGATGCGGCTGCCGACAAACTCGCGCGGTTCTTCGGCTGCGGCATCACGCACGTGCTGACAGTTGTGCGCCATCTCAAGGGCGACGTCCAGGACAGCGACCAGTTGCCACTGCTGCAAACGCTACGAGAACTTGATGTGTTGCTGCGCACGCTTGATCTGGCGAGCAAGGGACTGGATGCCACGGCTTCGGTCAGCCTTGGCAATCTGAATTCGCTGGATAGCCAGGCGCAATACGCAAATGCCGCGAAGCATTCGCTGGAAAGCTACCAGCGTTTCACTGAGTCGAAAACGCAACCGGAAACGGGCGAGGCTGGCCAGAGCTACACAACGGTGTGCAAGGTCGACAACCGGTATCTGATCGCCAATATGCCCTTGGAGGTCGCAGAATTTGAGCTGCACTTACGCGACTTCAACGGCCGTCCCCTCAAGGGCGTGCCGATTCAGTTCAATACCGATCTGGGCGTCATCCTCACCCCCGAAGTCAAGACAGATGACCAGGGGCGGGCGGTCGCGCATTTGCACGCCGGGAAAACGATGGGCGCGGCCCATGTGTTTTACAACCTGCTGCTCAGCGATCCGGTGCACGGTCCCACGGTAACAATCGGTCCTGATATGGATTCCCTGGGATTCGACGCCGAGCGCAGCTCGAGACTCAAGACAATTCCACCGCTTCGTGCAGGCAAGTTGGAAGAAATCAGGTTGTTCGCCCAGTTAAACGACGGTTACAACAACCTGGTCAGCAATTTTCCGGTGGAGTGGCGGACCACGCGCGGGGAAATACGCCCACGCCAGACGGTCACGGACAAGGATGGGATAAGTTCCGTGTGGGTATCAAGCCTGTCTGCGGGCACAGCCGAGTATTCCGTCGGCCTGATCGATGGCTCCCATGTCATGAGCTTTGCTGATGAGCTCACGTTCAAGGACACACCACAGATTGCTGGTATCCCATTTGTTACCACCGTGGCGATGGCTGGCGAAAAGTTGCTGGTGAGGTGCAAGGTAGCCGGTCTCGATGGGGAGCCTGTGGAGGGTGCGGTGGTTTCATGGTGGACGGAGCCTGCGACGACGCCAGAAGATGTGCCCACCGATCCAGCAGGGGTCTCCTTGTTTACCGTGTCCAGCCCTGTAGCCGGCCCGCTGACAATCTTCGCCAGATTGGGCAGCGATCCCCGCGTCGAACTCACTGTCGAGGTGTTCGACCACGCAGTGATCAGCGCTTTCCTGGCTAAACCGCCGATTGCGGTAATCGGTGCAAGCAGCACCCTTGTGTGGCTGGATGTGGCGAATAAGTCTGGTCCGGATGGCACCCTCATCGAGCATTATCCGGTCAAGTGGGAAGACGATTCACGTCCCGGTGTCATCGAGACCATCCCCACCGATAAGCAAGGTCGTTCGGTCTATCCATTCGACGTGAAAAAGGTCGGTACGTACACCGTGACCGCGACCCTTCAATATCATCCGACCGAGGTGAAAACCTTCACGGTTGAAGCCATCATAGCCTTTGGATGGACCGTCAATCTGTTCACTTTGAGACCCGACGGTGGTGAGGACCGTATGCAGATCCTGCCTCTCGGGCCGGGCCGCCTCGATCTGCTCCGAGGCATGCAATACCGGATTGAATTCACGCCCGATGATGCGGCCTATCTCCATGAAAGCATCGGCGCTGGGGGATGGAGTTCCCAGTACTCAACCAAAGCATTGGCCATGGTCTTCAATCCGCCAATGGCCCAGCGCTTTGCTTACGATCAAGCCAAACCTCACGTCATGAACCTCGTGACGGGTGACGTGCGCAACGGCGATTTCCAGATCAGTTTGCATGCCGATCCGCTACCCCTCCCCCTGGTGCTTCCAGGAAGCCTGAGAAAGCGACCGCTCACGCGTCGCACACCGAAAAAATCTTGAGTTGACCCATTGCTCACCGCACCTGCGGTCGAATCACCATTGCGCGCCAGGGAGAAAACAATGCCTACGTCCGGTAGTTTTTCGTTGAAGGAAAGATATTTGAGGGTAATGGTCAACGTGGTAGTGGCCAATCAGATGGCGCCCGGCTACATCGCTGCTCCTACCACGCAAGCGTTGAGCGACAGGCTGCTGACTGACGTTGAGGACACGGCGCAGACGCGGGCCTCCGAGGTGTCCGCGACGGTGCGCACTCTGCAGCGGTATATCCAAGGCGCTCTCACCGGCCTGGAGAGCGGATACGCAAACGTCCATTTCAATTCCGACGATCGAAATTACTGGTGGACGATCCTGAGCGATTACAGTTCGTGGTCGGCCAATGTGCTACTCAAGGACCATGCGTCCAATTACATCGAGCCGGCATTGCGTCTGAACAAGACCCAGCTGTTTCGAACAATGGAAGGCGAGTTGATGCAGAGGCGCCTGACGGATGCCTCGGTACAAAATGCGGTGCTGACCTATATCGGCAGCTTCGAAAAACTCAGCAATCTGGAGGTGTTG
Source organism: Pseudomonas sp. TWP3-2 (assembly GCF_049897765.1). NCBI lineage: Bacteria > Pseudomonadati > Pseudomonadota > Gammaproteobacteria > Pseudomonadales > Pseudomonadaceae > Pseudomonas > Pseudomonas sp. TWP3-2. The sequence continues at coordinate 31,702 of NZ_JAFCWW010000028.1, forward strand.
AGCGCTTACATCGACGGCCCTGCAAACCGCGATGCGCCTTACTACCTGGTCGCAAGAAGTCGCTCGCAGCCGGTCGATTATTACCTGCGCAAGGTCAAGGTCGAGGTGGACGAACACAGCACAAAGCTCAACCCGGCGCACTGGGACGAATGGCAACAGTGCAACATCAACACCGCTGGCAAGGTTATCGACATCCGCTGTGTGATATGGCTTGGCCAGGTGGCATTGGTCTGGTGTGAATGGATTGATCGTCAGGTTGATGGCAATGGCGTGGTGCAGTCAGCCTGGACATTGAAGATCAAACTGGCGTTCAAGTCGGTAGACAACATATGGTCCACCGCGCGGGAGCTGCACAGTCAACAGTTTGAATCGGACGTTTCGAATGGTCGGCTGATGGCTGTCTCTGATGGTGATGGCAGTCCGCGCGATGATCGGCTGCGGGTGTTTTATACCGACCGTCTCAGTGCTGACGGGAGTGGTGCACCGGGCGGGGTGGAAATTCATAAAGTGCTCGATCATTTGGGGCGAGAGGTCGAGGAAGACATTTCCATCTCGTTGCTGATGGCGTGGGCACGTTTCAAGAACCGCAACGCTGTGCAACAGAAAGTGGTGCCCGACGATTATCCAAAAATCGAAATTGTCCCCGCGATCCCTCCTGTCGACACGATCGGCAAAAGTCAGTCGGTTGACGCCGTCTTCAGCCACGAACAGCTGGCGGACGGCAGGATGTCAGATGTGCTGCGAATTCGCGGAAGGTGCACTGCGGTAGAGGAAACCGCACGGGTTTTGCAGCGTTTGTCGATCAAGTGGCAAGCGCGTCATGCTCTCACCTCTACCGATGTCAGTATTCAATACGCCGGTGACAAGCAAATCACGATCAGCCTGACGACGCGGCGCGAACCAGGCAAGGCTCATATCGTACGCCTGCCCCAGGGCAAAACCGACTACATCGTCATCAAGACTATCGCCATTGCTGATTTCAAGGAGACATCGACAGGCAGCCGGGTCTGGGAGGCGCAAGCTGGTGCAGACCTGACTGATGCTGCAGTGCAATATCTGTTAGCAAGAACCGCGGAGGAGATTCGCGCCGGCGCCGGTTTTTCCGTCGACCCGCTCGGTGATGCGGTCGTCAACCACGACAACCTGATTGCACAGAAAATTCTTTATAAGGCGGTGCCGTTCAGCATTGGCTGGACGAATGCGTCTCCTGAACACCCGCTCCCGACGACATTCACTGCTCCCCTGGACGGGAACGTGGCAACACCCTGGGTCACTTACCCGAGCCCTGCTTATACCGTTGACATTCCCTACCCGGTGGATTTCATCGCGGATGGAAAGACTCTGACGTTCAATGTGACGCTGAAAGGCCGGCCGAAAACCTACCTGACCCCGACCATCGGCGAAACCAATACTCAAGGTGCGCAATTTCTCAGCTTCAACGACAGCACTCAGGCGCTCAAGCATCTGCGCCTGAACTCCCAGATCGGTGCCGTTCTCACCAGTCGCGCAGCGATATCGATGCCCGCGTTACTGGATTTGGACACTCAGCACACACCGGAACATCCCCTGCCGGACGGTACCCTCGAACGTAATGGCCCGTTTGACGGTTGCAACGGCCGGTATTTCTGGGAACTGTTTTTTCATTTGCCGCACATGGTGTCCTCGCGTCTGACAGCAGAAGGTCGTTACCAGGAAGCCCAGAACTGGATTGGGTATATTTTCGATCCGCTGGCACCGGCAGAGGTGAAACGGGGCGGTGACCGCTCGCTGCTTGCAAGGCCGCGTTACTGGCGCTGCCGTCCGTTGAAAATCGAGGATCTCGATTGCGCATCTGAGCAGTTGGCGCAGAACGATCCGGACGCCATCGGTTATTGCGCCCCGATCCACTTCATGATCGCAATTTTTCTGCAATACATCCAAAGGCTGATCGAAGAGGGCGACGACCTGTTCCGACGGCTTGATTACGACAGCATGGTTCGCGCCGGGCTGGTGTACAGCAAGGCCTTGCGCATGATCGGCGAACAAACCGCAACGCAAACGGCCAGTACCTGGACGCCGAAAACGCTGGAGCAGTTGCTGACGGCAACCGAAGGTCGGAATGCGCTCAAAGCGTTTGAGGCCGGGCTTAAGCTTTCATTGGCCGACATACCTTTATCGATGACAGGTCAACTGCATCAGGATCTGACCGGTAGCGACGTGTTCAAGCCCGGGGTCAACCAACGTCCCGCCGAATTGTCGGCGTTGCTCAAATCGCGTCTGGATCACTTGCGCTCGAACCGCACGATAGAGGGGCACGAGCTGACCCTGCCGATTTTTTCAAGGATGGGGGATCCGAAGGAACTGCTGATTGCTCAGGGTAACGGGACCTTGGGCACCTCACGCGGCGTCGGTGGGCAGATACAAATAGTCCCCTACAGATTTCAAACGGTTTTCGACCTCGCGTTGGCCATCGTCGACTATCTGGCGCAGCTGGAGGACCAATTGCGCAATTGGCTGGAGATGCGTGACCGCCACGAGCTCGAAGAATTAATGCAGAAACGGGCCATCGAGTTGGCCGACTATACCCGTTCGATACATCAGGCAACGATTGATCAGCACGAGAGCACGATTAATTCCTTGCGTCAGAGCGAAGGCATGTTCAACGAACGAGTGCAACATTACGAACGCTTGGTCAGGGAGGGGGTGTCGGCGGGCGAGAACAGGGTTATCGAAAAGAACCGTGATGCACGTCAGATTGCCAAGGGTGCTGCCGCTCTTGAGTCAGCCGGAGCGTTCCTGGATTTAGTCCCCAGCATTTATGGGACCTCCTGGGGTGGCTTCAAGATGTCAGCGATCCCCTACACGGGCGCTCGCTTGCTGCAGATGATCGCCGAAGAATGGAGAGGTGAAGCCGAGGAGGCCGGCATCAACGAGGCGTACCGTCGGCGCGCCGAGGAGTGGGCGCTGGAGCACCGTCAGTCTCAGGCACAGGTGCGGGTGTTGCGCGAGCAGGTGGCAGCTCAGGAGCACGCGATCAGGGCGGCCAGGACCAGCCTTGAGCAGGCCGACGTCGCCAATACCCAGGCCAAGGAAATTTACCGGTTCTACAAGGGCCGCGCGACTGGCCCGGATCTGAGCAACTGGGTCTTGGGGCAGTTGAAATCCTTGCTTTATCAGGCCTATGACCTTGCATTCGATCAATGCAAGCGCGCAGAACGGTCTTGGCAGTACGAGAAGGGCGACTTCGATGCCCGGTTCATCCGCCACGATACGTGGAATGACACCCGCCATGGCTTCACCTGCGCTGCTGCATTGAAACTGAGTCTGTTTCAGATGGCTGCCGCACGAATCCAGAGCAATGAACGTCAGATAGAACTGACGAAGACGTTTTCCCTCAAGCAGTATGTGCCGGCGGCCGATTGGGATGATTTCATCCGTAGCGGGATTTTGAAATTCCATCTGACGGAAACTGCCTTCGCTGAGGACTTTCCCGGCCTCTATTGCCGGCAGCTATTCGGGATCACATGCACCTTTCCCGGATTACTCGGCCCTTACGAAAATCTTTGCGCGACCATGACGCAAATCAGCAGTTCTACAATGCTGACCGCGGACATCAATACCTTCCTGTACTTGCACGATGGAACCGGCACACCCGGCTCCATGGTAGTGAACCTGCGCCCTCATCAGCAGATAGGCTTGTCTTCGGGATTGAACGATACCGGTGTTGTCGATCCGGTACCCAGTGACCGTCTTATGCCTTTCGAGGGCACTGGCTGTGATGCTGACTATGAGTTGAAGTTTGCCAGACCTGACACTCCGAGCCAGCGCACTTTTCTGGATTCATTGACTGACATCATTTTGAAGGTGGACTATCGCGCCCGTTCTGGTGGCTCGCTTTTCGAGGCCGCTGTCGAGGCCGTGCTGGTACCGCCTCCGCCCCTTCCTATGAGAAAACGCGCAGCAGATCGCGCAGGGAGGACACCGTCATGAACTTCAACTTTGTAAGTAATGGTGCTTTTCTCGAGCAATTGAAGGATTGGCTGAGCAATGACCTGGGTGCGGTAAACCACTACCTCGAAACATGGCACGGCGATCCGATCAACTTGTTGGCTGCCAAAAACCAGGGAGAAGCCTGGCAAGTATTATTGCTCCCGGACAAGCCGGTACCCTGTGTGGGCAAAGCGGAATATCGGCTGCGTTTCTGGTACGAAGTCAAAGGTCTGGATGCTGGCAAGTACGGAACTGTCCAAATCTCTGGCGATAAGTCAGGCGTCACTCCCCTGACACTCCATAACTCACGCAGAAAGTCACGAAAGCAGAAACGAACTTCCGACGGTCCCGAGGCCGTCGAGTTGACCGAGTATGATCACAAACTGGTGATTGTTGAGGGTGAGGAGAAAATCGAACTCCGCGTTATCAGTCCGTCGAATGAATTCTCAAGTTCTGGCGCCGTGCGTTTCACCCTTGCCGAAGTGCTATTGGAGCTGGAGAACCTGGTGCTGGAAGGTTTGACGGTCGACGGCATCACTCAAGTCCGCAATCGGGCACTCGTGTGCATCGGTGGCAACCATACGGTTGCATTTAACGTAGAAGCCAAAAATGCCTGGGCCGGGACGGAAGCCGCACTGGTAGTGACGGATGACCCCGATGATGTTCTGCGCGCTTCGCCTGCGATGGAGCGCTATCAACCGATTAATCACACCTGGCAGCTCTCCTGCGCGGATACGCGCGCGGACGTGCATTTCACGACCAAGCTGGCCATACGCAGCAAATACACTGCCGAGCTCTACCCTTTGCGTCTGGTTTGCGGACATTTTCGCCTGTATCTGCATGTCGTCGAAGAATCTGAGTACTTCCCGGTTATCGACCTCAACCAGTCGGGGCAACTGACGGTGGAAGTGCGATCGCATTTCACCCAAATGGCGTTGGCCAACCGTGAGGTTGTTTTCAAACTGGACGATACGGTTTTATTGACGCAGAACTCGGATGCGCTAGGCAGGGTAACGTTTTCCTATACTCCGACGACAGTCGGCGACAAGCACATCATCGCAAGCGTCTCCAGCTTCTACAGACAGGATCTGGCCGAATACACGTTCATCGTCCAGCCGATCCAAAGAGATCCATGGACGACTGCCAAAGTGAAACTGGATCTGCTTGGAGAGCTTGACTGGGGTAGCGGGACAATTTACCTCAATCGCGGTGCTACCCATGATCTCGAGCTGCTGCTTGCAGACAATATTCTGGACACGACCGATGTAACGATGCAGTCCGAAAGCGTTGTCACGCCTGGGGAAGTCGGTGTTGTTTTTACGCCTGATATTAACCATACGCAGCAAGTCGTCGGGAATAGCGCGTCGTGGCGCCTGGCTTGCGAAAACCGCAGGAATGGCGAGTTCACGGTGTCGCTCAAGTGCGTGAAATTGCTCGAGCCCTCCCCCCGGCTGACAGTGGATCTGGACCACAATTGGAAAAAGATCGTCGAGCCAAAGGTGTTGACCAGATTTCCTGTGGAGGGGGGCACCGATGTTCGGTTCTCCGCCCTGATCCAATCGCGAGTGCCAGGCGTGGGAGGCCTTCCAAATGCGCTTACTCACTGGAGTGACAACGGTGCAGCAGAAGTTCCGGAACTGGCGGGTCCTGCCGGGAACATCATTAAGGCGTTCGAACCAGGCGCCGCCGGCCCCGCATGGGCCAGTGTAAAAATCGCCAATCCATACGATAAAGTCGATTGCCTGCACCGATTTGACTATACGGTGTATGACGAGAGCGCTTGGGCCCTACTGGCAGAGTTGACGCTTGGTGGTCGCAAGCAGGGCTCCGTGGGACTGCTGTGCTTTCGCAATACCGACGCAGTAGAACTGAAAATCATGCCCCTCGGCGAGCTCCTGATAGGTGAAGTCATCTCCGTAGAGCTGAGCAGTGAGTCTGGGGCTGATCTGCAATTTGTAATGGAACCTGAAGGGGCCACGCCACGCGAGATGACCGCGGACGGGCTGACCTACATGCTCAGTTCTACCTCGTTGATCAGCGACATGTTCCAAGTGCGAGTGAACCACCATTCGTTGGATCCGGACTTTAAACTCGACCCTGATGAGCAGGTGGGGAGATTGCTCTCGAAAGTGCTGGCGGAAGAAGCGACCCTCACATTTGACGACCGGGTTTTGCTTGCCGGAGATTCGATTTGGGCCTGCCTTGGCGGGCGCCACGGGCTGCGAATAGTGCCTCTGCGAGATAGCCCGATGGTAGGACTCAGGATGACCGCGCAGTTGCAAGTTGGCGACGATCTGCAGATGAAACTGACGGCCGACAATCAGCTCCCCGTCCCAGGCTCCGGAAAGGACTGGGACCTCGACGCCCGCGCCAGCACCCAAAAAGGCAATCAAGGCATTGGGTTGACTCTCGAAGATAAGTTTTTCAGCTACCCGGTGTACGGCGTGCCGCTGGATGACAACCGAATTGTTTCGCATGTCGAGCAACCTCATCTCAACTTGCAGGTGAATGAATCAGTTCGGCTGTATCTGAATGCCACGTCGTATTACTCCAATCTGCCAGTGGTGGGCGTGCCGGTGACATTTGTGAATGCCGGCGATGTCAAAACGTCCCGCACCAATGAGGCGGGCGATGCCCAGTACGCGTTCAAGGCCCTCGCACCGGGAGAATTCCAGGTCCTCGCTACGGCCCTGAGCCCTTATGATGCAACGCCCCCAGTCAAGACCTTCACCCTCAAGGTCATTGGAACCAGCCAGAACGTCACTCCATCCATTCCCACCGTGTCGAAAAAGAACAAGGACAAAGTCATGCCAGCCAAAATCAAGGGACAACGTGCTACGGATGGGATTATTGAGGTATTCGATCCTGCGTATCATCCTGAAGTCGGACAGTCCGTGCGTATGGCCGTCAGAGTAGCCAAGCGCACTCGCATGCCTGCGGAAAACGTGAGTGTGCTGTTCGAGACCCAGCCAGGGCAGAAGCAGGTGCGAGTGGTGACTGATAGCGACGGGAAGGCAGAGTTTGTCTACAAGGCCACGGCGCAGGGGAAAACGCAGGTGACGGCATTGGTTGAGGGCAGTAAGTCGAGGGCTGCCTCACATACCTTCGAGTTTCCGGTGGTGAAGGCAGGTATCTGGGGCGACGCCAGCCTTACGCTCAATACAGATACGGCTAACGCGGGGGCCTGGGGAGCGAAAAGTGTGTTTCCACGATCGGCGCAATCTCACGCCGTCACATTGAAAGTCGCTGCGGGTAGTGAGTTATTGAAATATCAATTTCGGTTGGGCGTCGTTGGCGAATCGTCGGTGACTGAGTTGGGCATTACTAGCGTGAGCCCTGCGCCGGGCCAGCCATTGTCAATAACTGGCTTGGGGTTGACTTGGACATTTATCACCAACGCAACCGCCGGGGGGACTTACTTCCTGGTACTGTCGGCGGACAAACTGATGAATCAGTCTCCTGCAAATCATGTCTCTCTGGGGCCAACACCGCCCGCTCCGGCATCGAAGCAAGTTAAAAAGCGCCGGCCTTCTTCCAAGTGAGATAGCGCGTCACCAGCTCTGGCCCCAACGCCTCGGGCGGGGCCTGCACCACCGCAACACCCTGAGCACTCAACCGCTCATGCTGTTGCGCGCTGGCGTTGAGATAGTCGACATTGGCGCAGTACGTCAGTGCGTCGTCCAGCGTTTGCACGGGTTGCTGGCGCAGGTCGTCGAACACGGTTTCGCGCAGGCTCGCGACCAACACGCGGTGCTGTTCACTCAGGCGTTTTATAGTGCTGAGCAGTTCTTCATCGTCGTCATCACGCAGGTTGGTCACCAGCACCACCAGTGCCCGACGTTTTTGTCTGGCCAATAATTGAGTCACCGCCGCCGGGTAATCGGCGGGGCGTTGCGTGCTTTCGAGATCGTAAACGCTGTTGAGCAAAACCTTTAGTTGGCCGCTGCCTTTGACCGGTTCGAGGTAGCGCGGCTGGTCGCTGGCAAAAGTGCAAAAACCCACCGCATCCCCCTGACGCAGCGCCACATAACTGAGCAGCAAACACGCATTCAACGCATGATCAAAATGCGCCAGCTCGCCATCCTGACTGCGCATCCGTCGCCCGCAATCGAGCATGAAAATAATCTGCTGATCACGCTCGTCCTGATATTCCCGGGCAATTGGTGTGCGGTGGCGGGCGGTGGCTTTCCAATCGATCTGGCGTTGGCTGTCGCCTTCGCGAAATTCACGCAGTTGGTGGAATTCCGGACCCTGACCGCGACGCTGGCGCTGACGTACGCCGAGCTGGCTGAGCCAGTTGTCGACCGCCAGTAACTGGCCGCCGTACAGGCGGGCAAAGTCGGGGTAGACGCGGGTTTGGTCGGTGATGTTCAGCAGGCGTTTGCCCGACCATAAACCCAAGGGGCTGGGCAGGTTGATTTCGCAGTGATTGAACGTGAAGTGCCCGCGTTTGAGTGGGCGCAGGCGATAGCCGATCAGGCTGCGTTGGCCGGGTTGCAGCTCGGTGGAGAGCGGCAGGTTTTCGAAGCTGAGGCCGTCGGGTACGTGGTCGAAAATCGTGATGCTCAGTGGCTGGGGGAAATCGTGTTCGACTTCCAGCGACACTTCGCTCCAGCGACCGAGTGCGAGGCTGCCGGGTATCTTTCGTCTCACGCGCGGTGAGGGCAGGCGTGTGAGGCGCGCGGCATCAAGTGTGGCCAGCGCCAGCAGCGCGAGCAGCAAACCCCAGTTGATCGACAGCAGCGTGACAGGCACCGCGACGTCCAGCGCCTGAAAACTGCCTAGCACTATGCCGATGGCCAGCAGGATCGCAATCCAGAGCAGCAACAGCCGAGAAGGCTTCATGGACGCACAATTCCTGCGGCGAGGGAGCTTGCTCCCGCTGGGCTGCGAAGCGGCCCCAACATTTCTGACAAGGCGAAGAGCTTGCCAGCGCTGCGCACTGGAGCGGGAGCAAGCTCCCTCGCCACAAGGTTTGTGTTTGACATGGGGGACTTCACAGCCGCGGTGCCGGGATTTGGTCGAGCAATTGCTGCAATACCTGATCGACTTGCAACCCTTCGATGTCCAGCTCCGGGGCGAGGCGTACGCGATGGCGCAATACGGCCAGTGCGCAGCCTTTAATGTCATCGGGAATCACGAATTCGCCACCGCGTAACAAGGCGCGGGCGCGGGCGCAACGCACCAGTGCGATGGAGGCGCGCGGCCCGGCGCCGAGGGTCAGCCCCGGCCAGGTGCGGGTGCTGCGCGCCAGACGCACGGCGTAATCGAGCACTTGATCGTCGAGCGGCAAATCACTGGCAATGCGTTGCAGAGCCTGCACGTCTTTGGCCTGCAACACCGTGCGCAGCGGTTGCACGTCGAGCATGTCGGCGCGGGTCGAGCGGCTGACCTGACGCACCATGTCCAGTTCCTGATCGGCGTCCGGATAATCCATGCGCACTTTGAGCATGAAGCGGTCGAGTTCGGCTTCCGGCAGTGGGTAAGTGCCTTCCTGTTCGATCGGATTTTGCGTGGCGAGCACCATGAACGGTTGCGCAATCGGCAGTGCCTTGCCTTCCAGTGTCACCTGACGTTCCTGCATGGCTTCGAGCAGCGCGGCCTGAGTTTTCGCCGGGGCGCGGTTGATCTCGTCGGCCAGCAAAAGGTTGGTGAACAGTGGGCCTTTGCGCAGTTTGAACTGCTCGGTTTTCAGGTCGTACACCGCGTGACCGGTGACATCGCTGGGCATCAGATCCGGGGTGAACTGGATGCGTGCGAACTCACCACCGAAGCAACGGGCGAGTGCACGCACCAGCAGGGTTTTGCCGAGGCCGGGAACGCCTTCGAGCAGCACGTGGCCACCGGCAATCAGCGCGGTCAGCACGTCGTCGATCACGCTGTTCTGGCCGATCAGCGCCTTCTGCAATTCGCCGCGTACCGCTTGTGCGAGTTGGCTGGCGCGCTGCCGCTGCTGGGCGGCGTGGCTCGGCGAGCCGGGTTCGATCTCACTCATAAAGCGTTCCTCAAGGTTTGCAGGTGGGCGACCTGGCGGCAGAATTCAGCGCTGGACAAGCGCTTTTTCGGCGCCGTGCTCAGGGCCTGGCTGATGGCGCGGGTCGGTTGCCGGGTCAGGCGCGACAGCACCAGCCATTGTTCGGCAACGTTCAATTGGTCGAATCCGGGATGACGATGACGGGCGCGGCGCAAGACATCTTGCTGCAAGGCTTGCAGCAGCGTGTGCTGGCCGTTGTGCCGCAGGATGAAATCGGCACTGGCGCGCAGGTGCTCCATCAGTTGTCGACGGCCGCTCGGTGCGGGTACCTGAACCGGGCCGTGGCGTACGCCGACGTGCCACAGCCACAGGCCGATCAACGCGAGCAGGGCAACGATGGCTTGCGGGAAGTTGCGCCAAAGCAGAGTCAGCAGACCGTCGTGCTCAGTGTTGAACAGCAGCGTGACGTCGGTATCGGCGCTCAGATACCAGAGCAGCCAGGCGTTGTCGTGCTCGGCGATGGCGGCGCTTTTCCAAAGCTCGGCATCGGTGACCACGGTAATCGAGCCGAGGCCGTAGGCCAGTTGCATCATGTGCGTGGCCTTGGCGCTGTTGGCCCAGGCCTGAGCGAGGTTTTTCGGATCGTCGAGATGGAACGCCGGATCAAAACCGGCGTAGGCGGGCGCGTCTTCGTCTTCCAGATACAACTTGGTCAGTTTCGGGTAGGGGTCGTCGCCGGCATCGGCGGGTGGATCTTTCAGATCCTTGCTCATGGATTGATGCAGTTGCACGCGGTCGAGCAGCAGGTCATTGCTCTGGCCGGTTTTCTCATCCCAGATCGATTCGGCGACGAACACCAATCGGCCACCGGCGCGTGCCCAGTTCAGCACTTGGTCGACCTGGCGCGGGGTCATCCGCGAGCGGTCGTTGAACAGCAATAACGTGTGTTGGCGCGGATCGATGTCGGGCAGCACGCTGAGGCTTTCGGCGTGATCGACCTTGAGGCTGCGCTCACGCAAAAACATTTCCGCCGCCAGATAAGGATTGGCCTGCGCGGCGGGCGAGGGGCCGTGGTCGATGACTTCTTCGTAAGGCGTGGCCTTGAGGTAAAGGAAAACGCTCAAAGCGCCCAGCAGCGCAATGAGCAATGCGCCGACGATCCACAGCGTGCGCCGGTTCAACGGACGGCTCCGGGGCCGAACAACGCGCGCCAGCCGTTACACAATTCTTCGCGCAGATGCGCCGCTGGCACTCGATGTCCGTAAGCCATGTTCTGCCAGTGGCGGGTGAGGTTGCGGCTGAAGGCGAGCAGTTCCGGACGCTGCAATTGTTCGACATGCGCCAACACCTGACTTTCCGTGTCGGCGGGTTTCAACGTCATGTCGAAGTCGTGCAGCAAATGGCTGAGCAGCCCGCGATAGAGCAGACCCAGTGCCGCCCGAGGTTCGGTGTGCCAGAGTTGTTCGGCGTGGGCGGCGATGTCGGCGGGCAAGGTTTCGCGGTTCAGATCGAGACCAAAGGCTTGTTGGGGAACCGGTCTTTTCACACGCTCGGGCAAGCGCGGACGGCGGCTGACAAACGCTCGCACAAACTCGCGGTAGCGCCAGATCAACCAGCCGAGCGCAGCAATCACCGCGCCCCACAGCAGTATTTCAATCACCCTGGCCAAGCCATCAAGATGCTTGCCGTCGAGCCAGCCGAGCAGGGTTTTCAACCACTGCGGCGCTTCACCTGCTTTGCCTGCCTTGGCCGGGGTCGCCGGATCTTCGCCAAAACGATAACGGGTGACGGTTTCCTTGTTCTTGAACGGTGGCTGTTCCAGCAACGCCTTGATGCTGTCGCGCGAGGCCTGGCTGGTCAGCGGCTGGTTCAAAAGTCGAGGCGCGTCCGGTGCAATCGCTGGTTCATCGGCCCATGACGACGGCACGCCCGGCAACAGCAGACACACCACCAGCAGCAAACCGAGCGCGCTGCTGTTCAGGCGCTGGCGCAAGCGGCGGAACACCAGCTCGATGTCCCACGCTTCCAGCACCGTGCGCCGGTTCAGATACAGACTGAATCCGCAGGCGACGTAGACCGGCTCCCAGATCACCAACACCAGCGCGTAGAAGGCGTTGGTCAGATGCTCCAGCCAGCCCCAGTCGTTGTCGGCGGCGAGAATCAGGCTTTGCCAGTCCCAGTCGGTTTCGATTTGCTGCGGCAAGAGCATGTAGAACAGCACCATCAGGCCTATCCACAACGCGCTTTCCAGATGCGCTCCGATCACCGTCAGCCACTGCGCGGCCCCGGCATTGCGTTGCAGCAAGACTTGCAAACGTTGCTGGCGCGCATCGCCGTCGAGGCCTTCGAGTTGCACCACTGGCAACAGAAAGCTGCGGCTCAGGCTGAAGCGACGCCAGGTCAGGCTGGCGAGCAATTGCGGCCTGAGCAGACGCGGCCATTCGCGCAGCGCCTGTTTCAACGTGGGCGTTTCGCCGAACAGGGATTTGGACAGGATGTACAACGGCAAACGTTCGTAAGCCGGTTTCAGCCACCAGAAGATCAACAGCGCCAGCGACGGCGATTCCCACAACAACGCAGTCAAAAGAGCGAACAGCGGCAAAGTGACAATCGCCCAACTGGTCATCAACAGGCGCCGATGCTGCTGACTCATGAGCACACCCAAGTCCATGGCTTCCCAGGATGTGCGCGGGCGGATCACCACGGTCGCATCACTCAGGCGCATGGCGAGTCCTTCCGGCGAACAGCAGATAAATCGCCACACTCAGCCACAGGCCGGCACCGACCAGATATTTGGTCAGCGGAGTGACCGCCGTGCGCGACGACCAATAGGCCTCGATAAACGCCGCGATCAACAGAAACAGCATGACCCCGCACACCAGCAACACACTCTGGCGTGCCGCGAGCCTCAGCGCTTCGCCACGCGTCAGCCGTCCCGGTGCAATCAACGCCCAGCCGAGTTTCAAACCCGCCGCACCGGCCAGCGCAATCGCAGTCAGTTCGAACGCACCATGCCCGATCACGAACGACCAGAACGTCTGGCCAAAACCGATTTCTGTCAGATGCCCGGCCACCGCGCCGATCATCAAACCGTTGTAGAACAGGAAAAACGCGCTGCCCACGCCTGCCAGCAATCCCCCGGCGAAGGTCTGAAAGGCAATGCCGATGTTATGCATGATGTAGTAGCCGAACATCACCCAGTCTTCACTGGCGGCACGTTCGGCCGAGCGCCCGAGATGGCCGGCGACCGGGTCGTACATGCCCTGCATCTCGCGCACCTGGTCGGCGGGGATCAGGTTGTAGATCAGCTCCGGGAACAGATAAACCAGCACACCGAAACCGATCAGGCTGCCGAAAAACAGCAGCGCGGAGGCGAGCACGAAGCGCCATTCCTCGCGCACCAGTCTTGGAAAACCACCGAGAATGAAACCCAACAGACTGGCGCCGAGTTGGCTGCGATGCCGGTACAGCTGCTGATGGCCGCGCAGCACCTGCTGCTGCAACGAGTCGATCAGAAAACTGCTGTAGCCACGTTCCTGCGCCAGAGCCAAGTGGTGGCAAAGTCGGCGATAGGCTTTGGGGAAAGCGCCGACTTGCGCCGTGTCCTTGCCGCGCTCGAGACGTTCGAGAGCCAGCGCAAAACGCTCCCATTCGGCCTTGTGGCGGTTTTCGAAAAGGCTCTGCTTCATGTCGGCCCCAACAGGCCACGGGCGATGCCGTTGAGCTCGGCCACGGCTTTTGGCGCGCTGATGTGCAGCGGCTGGGCGAGCAGGGCGGCGAGTTCTTTGACTCGCTCGGGCGACAACTCACTCTGGCGCTCGGCGAATCCAAGCAGCGCGCGTTGCTCGCTCAAGGTCAACGGGATTGGCGCACGCCGAGGTTCGGCTTCAGGCAAGTGCGGACGGCTGAGCGGGCGTTCGCTGTACACCACCAGCGTACCGGCGGCGATATCGCCAAGGCGCTTAAAGGCTGGATGTTGCAGGCAACTGATTGCGCCGAGGAAGTAGCCGAACGGCATCAGGTCAACGAAGCGCAGCAGATTGCGCAGCAGCGAAGCCGACCAGCCGACTGGCGTGCCATCGTCATGCACCACGCGCAGGCCCATGCATTGCTTGCCCGGCGAACGCCCCTGACGCAGCACTTCGAACAACACCATGTACCACCAGCTCACCGCGAACAGCAGTAGCGAGCCGAGTCCGAGGCCGAGTTTGCCGAGCAACGCCAGTGCGATGAACAACACGCCGAGGATGATCCCGCGCAATCCCATATCAATCGTAAAGGCCAGAGCGCGCACCATCAGCCCGGCCGGACGCAGCGGCAAGTCGATGCCTTCCGGCGTTTCGACCTGATGCCGTGTGTCCAGCGGCGTGATCAGCGGTGCTTTCCCTGGCGGTGCTGTGTGCTCGAGCATGGTCTACCTGACAGGTGGCCGGATCGGATACGAGTGCGACCGATGCTAGCAGCCTCACGGGGGGAAACGACATAACTATGTAATACACAGCTTTCAACCAACTGTGCCTGAATTATGCTGCGCTGGCCGCGACACCGCCCGAGCGCCTAGACTTCGCCGATCTTCAGTTCAGGAACCGCCCGTGACTTCCATCTTCTGGTACGACTACGAAACCACCGGCATCAATCCGCGCTGCGATCGCCCTTTGCAGGTCGCCGGGATTCGCACCGACCACGAACTCAACGAGATCGACACGCCGGTCAATCTCTATTGCCAGCCCAGCGAAGACATCCTGCCGCACCCGGCGGCATGTGTGATCACCGGTATCACCCCGAGCCGATTGGCCGCGGAGGGTTTGAGCGAAGCCGATTTCATGACGCGCATTCACGCCCAGCTCGCTACCCCCGGCACTTGCGGTGCTGGCTACAACACTTTGCGTTTTGACGACGAGATGACGCGGTACAGCCTGTATCGGAATTTTTTCGATCCGTACGCCCGCGAGTGGCAGAGCGGTAACAGCCGTTGGGATCTGATTGATGTGGTGCGCGCCGCTTACGCGCTGCGCCCCGACGGCTTGGTGTGGCCGACGGATGACGAAGGCAAGGTCACGCTCAAGCTCGAGCGCCTGACTGCCGCCAATGGCATCGATCACGGGCATGCTCACGAAGCGCTGTCGGACGTGCGCGCAACTATCGCTTTGGCGCGTTTGATCCGCGAGAAACAACCCAAGTTGTACGACTGGCTGTTTCAATTGCGCAGCAAGCAGAAGGTCATGGATCAGATTCGCCTGTTGCAGCCTATGGTGCATATTTCCGGGCGCTTCTCGGCGGCGCGCAGTTATGTTGGCGTGGTGTTGCCGCTGGCCTGGCACCCGAGCAATAAAAACGCACTGATCGTCTGCGATCTGCACCTCGACCCGCAGGGGCTGCTCGATCTGGATGCGGAGACCCTGCGCCAGCGTCTCTACACCCGTCGCGAGCAACTGGCCGAAGGCGAATTACCGGTACCGCTCAAACTTATTCATATCAACAAGTGCCCGGTGGTGGCGCCGCTGTCCGTGTTACGGGCGGACGATCAGCAAAGACTTGGGCTGGATATGGCGCTGTATCAGGCGCGGGCATTGCGACTAAGTGACGCACCGGCAATCTGGAAAGATAAAGTCGCGGCGATTTATACCCGTGAAGATTTCACCCAGAGCGAAGATCCGGAACAACAGTTGTATGACGGATTTATTGGTGACCGTGATCGGCGTCTGTGTGAGCAAGTGAGGACGGCTGATCCTGAGCAATTAGCGCAAGAGCAATGGCCGTTCGATGACGAACGTTTGCCTGAATTACTCTTTCGATATCGCGCACGCAACTTTGCGGATACGTTGAATTCTGCAGAGCAAGAGCGCTGGAGAATCTTTTGTCGACAGCGTTTGTCGGCACCTGAATGGGGGGCACCTAATACCCTCGATTCTTTTGCAGAGGCCGCGCAGCAATGGCTGGCAAATGCGACACCTGCACAAAGTGCAGTGCTCAATGAGTGGGACAATTATGTTCAGGCATTGCGCAAACGTTTGAGCCTTTGAATTCGAATATGAAGGGGGCTGAATTTCAGGCATAAAAAAACGCCAGCGTTTGCTGGCGTTTCTTTTGCGTCGCGAACAGGTCTGCGACGAGGGGTGCGGCTTAGCCCAGCAGGGTAGCCCAGCCTTCAACCACGTCACCGCCCCACTTGGCTTTCCACTCTTTCAGAGTCTTGTGGTTGCCACCTTTGGTTTCGATGACTTCGCCGTTGTGCGGGTTTTTGTACTGCTTAACTTTGCGAGCACGCTTGGTGCCGGTAGTTTTTACTGCGCCGCCACGTGGAGCTTTGGATTTGGACTCTGGATCCAGCAGCGCGATGATGTCACGCAGCGACTTGGAGTATTCGCCCATCAGGGTGCGCAGTTTGCCTTCAAATTCCAGCTCGGTTTGCAGTTTGTCGTCTTGCGACAGGTTCTTCAAACGGGCTTGCAGCTCTTTGATCGCTTCTTCTGTGGCGCGATATTCGTTGATCAAGGACATGATTACTACCTTATGTGTGGAGTGCGCGATGGCAGGGACAGTGCCGCAATAATAGTCAGGCTGTTTCATCAAGTAAACATTTAGCCGGAGTTTTTATTTAAATTAGTTACGTAAAAGAGCTTTGAATTGAATATTCAGTTAAATATGTGATGCAGTCTTCACACATATTCACATTGAGTAGCTCGCGCAGGGCTATTGCTGCGCCAGCATTCTGGCGTGGATCGCCGTCAAAAAATCTTCAGCAAGGCCAGCCAACGGCCTGGCGCGCATCAATACTGCAGTTTTGCTGCGCAGTCGCTAGAATGGCGGCCTTTGCGAAGTTCTGGAGTTTCCCCCTCATGCGCACCTTTCGGCTGGTGATTTCTTGCCCGGACCGCGTTGGCATCGTTGCCAAAGTCAGTAACTTTCTGGCGTCCCACAACGGCTGGATCACCGAAGCGAGCCACCATTCGGACAATCAGGTTGGCTGGTTTTTCATGCGTCACGAAATTCGTGCCGATTCGTTGCCTTTCGGTATCGAGACTTTGCGCGAGAAGTTTGCACCGATCGCCGAAGAGTTCTCGATGGACTGGCGCATCATCGACACCGAGCAGAAAAAGCGCGTGGTGCTGATGGCCAGTCGCGAATCGCACTGCCTGGCTGACTTGCTGCACCGCTGGCACAGCGACGAGCTGGATTGCGAAATCTCCTGCGTGATTTCCAACCACGATGACCTGCGCAGCATGGTCGAGTGGCACGGCATTCCTTACTACCACGTCCCGGTCAATCCGCAGGACAAGGAACCGGCGTTCGCCGAAGTCTCGCGTCTGGTCAAGCAGCACGATGCCGAAGTGGTGGTGCTGGCGCGCTACATGCAGATCCTGCCACCGGCGCTGTGCAGCGAGTACGCGCACAAGGTGATCAACATTCACCACAGCTTCCTGCCGTCGTTCGTCGGTGCCAAGCCGTACCATCAGGCGTCGATGCGTGGCGTGAAGCTGATCGGCGCGACCTGCCATTACGTGACCGAAGAGCTGGATGCCGGCCCGATCATCGAGCAGGACGTGGTGCGTGTCAGCCACAGTGACAGCATCGAAGACATGGTGCGTTTCGGCCGTGACGTCGAGAAGATGGTGCTGGCCCGCGGGCTGCGTTATCACCTCGAAGACCGCGTGCTGGTGCACGGCAACAAGACTGTAGTGTTCTGATAATCGCCGGGGTCGTTGCCATGCACTGCGTGGCAACGATCGTAGATTTGCGGAGATAGACCATGACCGATCCACTGGACAAAGCCACCTCCAAAGCCCCTGCGACCCTCGGTGAAGGTTGCCTCAGTCGCTATGATCCGCAAGACATGACCCCGGACGACGGCACCGAATTCCCCGGCGCCGCCGAGTTGTGGCAACAACTCAACGAAGACCCGCCTAAGCCTGACGAACCTTCAGCAACTTCTTGAGCAACGGCCGGCCGAGCATCAACAGAAACACCGGCCCGCCGACCAGCAGATAGAAGTAATACGTCACCACCCGCCAGATCAGAATCGCCGCCGCAGCGGTCGAGCTGCCCACCATCGGCGCCAGCAGCGCTGCCGACGTCAATTCCGCCGCCCCCGCACCCCCCGGCAACAGACTGAATTGCCCGGCCCCCAGCGAAAGCATCTGGATCAGAAAACTCCAGGCCCACTGCAAATCCGCACCCAATCCACGCAACGCCAGATACAGCACGCTGTAGCGCAGCAGCCAATGCACGCAGGTCAGGGCGAACACTTTGATCAAGGTCTGCCACGGCAGCTTCAATGTATCGGTGAACGCCGCGAGAAAATGCAGCAACTTGCGCGCCCAGCGTCGCCGGGTGCCGAGCTGCACGTTGATCCGCGCCAGCAGCCGTCCGCTCAAACGAATCAGCGCACGGTGATAACGCGCCACCAGCACGCAACTGAACAGACCGCCGAACAGCGACACCGCGCTGACCATCAGCAGCCATTCCATGCGGTCGCTGATGTGCTGGAACAACGCGTAAATCAGAATCCCGCTCAGGGCGCAGAGAAAGAACAGCAGATCATTCAACTGATCCATCGCAAATACCGCACTGCCTCGCGCCGGCCGCACGCCGCTGCGCGCCAGCAGCGCCATGATCGTCAACGGCCCGCCACTGCCGCCGGGTGTGGCGCAGTAGGCGAATTCGGCGGCCATCACCACGCCAAGGCTTTTCAGTGGCGTGACCTTTTCGCGCTGATCACCCAGCAGCAGCCGCAGGCGCAAGGTGTTGATGCCCCAGCACAACAGAATCATGCCGAACATGATCAGCAGCCACGACAGCGGAAAGGCTCGCAGCCGCGTCCAGGTCTCGCCACCGCCGAGCAACGACGGAATCAACACCGCCGCAAGCAGGCCGATCAGCAACAGAATGCCGCGACTCATGCGACACGTTCCAATTGCTCGCGTTGTTGCGCCAGCCAGTCAATTTTGGTCATCGGTACTCGGCCTTCGGCTAACAGACGTTTAAGAGTTTGCAGCCAATAGTTTCGGGCGAACGGGTGGCGCATGTCCACCGGGTGCAGGCCGAGGCGAATCACCGGTGCCTGACGCCAACGCTGTGCGCGCTGATCACTGAGGATCTTCGACAAGCCTCGGCGCCAGGCGCTGCGGGCGCTCCAGACCAGTCCGGGGGCGTCGATGGCGGCAAAGTCCGGCAGGCGATAAATATGTTGTGGATCGCTGGTGTAACGCAGTGGCAACTCGCGCAGGGCTTGCCGCGTACCGTCGCTCATCAGCCACGCCGGCGCGACAAAGCCGTGCAACGGCCAGTCGAACTGGCGGAAGATTTCGATGCCGGCGTGCAGGCGGGCGAGGGCGGCTTCGCGCGACAGCTGGAAGAACTCGCCTTCATGGGTGTAAATCCGCCGTATGAACCAGTCGCGAGGTGTGGTTGGCGCCGGGCCGTCGTCGTCATGGAAAAAACCGTGCAGCGCCAACTCATCGCCACGGCGGACGCGTTCGCTGAGCAAGCGACGGAAATCAGCGTGCTCACCGAGTGCATTCCGGCGATGAAAGTCTGGCACCACCAACCAGGTCATGGGCACCTCGCCCAACTGATCGACCGCTTCGACGAAGGGCCGATAATCCGCCCACGTCGAGGGCGCGACGTCGTGCAACACCAGCAACAGGGCGCGCCGCTCGGCAGATTCAACCATTGGCCACCTGCGGCAGGGCATTGCCGAGCACTGCGTGATAGTGCCCGAGCAAACTGTCGACCACCGTGTCCCACGCGTAAGTCCGTTCGACGTGCTGGCGCGCCTGACGGCCCATTTGTCCGGCGCCGCGACTGAACAACTCACGCACTGCATTTGCCATCGCCTGCGGATTGTTCGGTGCGCAGAGCAGGCCGCAGTCTTCGCTGACAATTTCTTCAAACGCACCCGCAGCGACGGCTACCACCGGAATCCCGCAGGCCATGGCTTCGAGGATCACCAGCCCGAAGGTTTCCTGATCGCCGGCATGCAGCAGCGCATCGGCACTCGCCAACAGCCGCGCGACCTGTGCGGCCGGGCAAAATTCGTCAATCACGCTGACGTTATCCGGCACCGCTGCCGGCATCGACGAGCCGACCAACAGCAAGTGATAACGCGGGCCGAGACGCTGCATGCATTTAAGCAGTACCGGCAGATTTTTCTCTTTGGAACCACGCCCGGCGAAGATCAGCAGGTGCGTGTCTTCGCTGATACCCAGCTCGGCGCGCAGGCCGGGATCGCGGGCGTCTGGGTGGAAGGTTTGCAGATCGACGCCCAGCGGTTGCACGAACACATTGCGTACGCCGAGCCCGGTAAGCTTGTCAGCCATGACTCGGCTCGGCGCGAGCACGCGGTCGAAGTTGCCGTACAGCTTGCGCACATAGGCTTCAATGTTCGGCGTGACCCACTGGCCCATTCGATTGCTGATCAATAGCGGCAGATCCGAGTGATAAAAGCCGATCACCGGCACGTCCAGCTGCCGCCGCGCATCCAGTGCTGCCCAGGCTGTCAGATACGGGTCGCCGACTTCGATCAGATCCGGCTGCAAAGCCTGCAATACATTGCGCCACGGCGCGAGACGCAGAGGAAAACGATAACCCTTGCCGAACGGCAGGGCGGGCGCGGGAACCGAGTACACGCCATCCTGTTCCGCCAGATGTGCGCCAGGGATCAGCAGGCTGTGGCGGATTCCGGGTTTGCTGGTCAGGCGTCGATGCTTGGCATCCAGATAAGTGCGCACGCCGCCGCTGGCCGGGGCGTAGAACATGGTGATGTCGGCAATGTGCACGGTGAACATCCCTCCTCTGGTTGATCTCCCTTGGTTGACCTTTATCCAGAATAGATGTTCGGTTGGGGTTTGGGGCGGGATGGGGGTGGCAGAGTGCAGTGGTCAACTAATTCCGGGCACCTCGATAGGTGGTTTTGACGCCATCGCCCGCTCATAAACGGTCGGTGGCAGATATCCCAGTTTCGAGTGCAGCCGTTCGTTGTTGTAAAA
>NZ_JAFCWW010000029.1:0-51354 GCF_049897765.1 Pseudomonas sp. TWP3-2
GGTTTTACAACAACGAACGGCTGCACTCGAAACTGGGATATCTGCCACCGACCGTTTATGAGCGGGCGATGGCGTCAAAACCACCTATCGAGGTGCCCGGAATTAGTTGACCACTGCAGTAGCTCAAAAGTACTACTCGGTCAGTCCCATCCCCTCCGGGAAAGGGGAAAGGGAGCCGATCTCCAATGGTTTTAAAATCTGAGTTCGACTCGATAATTCAGGTCGATGTAGCTCAAAAGTACTACTCGGTCAGTCCCCTCTCCCCCGGGAGAGGGTTAGGGTGAGGGGCCACTCCAGAGCCGATCACAACTTCGAGGGCAACATCCAGACTAACCCACTCGCCTTCGCCCGCTCATGACACAACCCCAGCACCACACGCCGCTCGTCATTGCTCATCCGGCTCCAGCGCGTGATCTCTTCAACCGAACGCTGACAGCCCGTGCAGATATCGTCATCGTCCAGCGCACAGATATTCACGCAGGGTGACGCCACCGGCCGTTCAACCGTATTCATTCTTCCTGCTCAACCAGATCGCGCGCATACCGTTGCGAGTTATGCACATAGTGCGCGGCGCTGGCTTCGAGCATCTTCTTCTGCTGCTCGGTCAGTTCGCGCACAACCTTGCCCGGCGACCCCATGACCAGCGAGCCATCGGGGATTTCCTTGCCTTCGCCGATCAGCGAGTTGGCGCCGATGATGCAGTTCTTGCCGATCTTTGCGCCGTTGAGAATCACCGCGTTGATGCCGATCAGGCTGTAGTCGCCAACCGTACAGCCGTGGAGCATGGCGTTGTGGCCGATGGTCACGCCGGTGCCAATGGTCAGCGGGTAGCCCATGTCGGTGTGCATCACCGTGCCGTCCTGAACGTTGCTGTTCTTGCCGATCAGGATCAGCTCGTTGTCGCCACGCAGTACCGCGTTGAACCAGACGTTGGCGCCCTCTTCCAGTTTGACCTTGCCCACCAGCACGGCATTGGGCGCAACCCAGCTCTGCGGATGGGTCTCGACACGGGCGTCGCCCAAGCGGTATTTCATCTTGTTTTCCTCAGGCTCACGGTGGTTTCAACTGTTGATAAAGGTTTTCGGCGGTTGATGCAGGCTGATCTTCGCGTCATAGAGCAGGTTGATCAATTCGACGATCATGATCGCCGTCAGTCCCCAGATCTTGTATTCGCCATAGCGGTAACTCGGGACATACCAACTGCGCCCCTGATAATCGATGCGATGGGTGTGTTCGCGCGGGTCCTTGCGAAAGAACTCCAGCGGCACGCTGAACACTGCAGCGATCTCGGCATCGTTCGGTCGGTACTCGACGAAATCAGGAATCACCCCGACGTAAGGCGTGACCTTGATCCCATGCAAAGAGATCAGCGGACTCAGCGGGCCGATCACTTCCACCAGCCCCGGCGGCAGGCCGATTTCTTCTTCGGCTTCGCGCAGCGCGGTGAAGATCAGATCGGGGTCTTCGGGGTCGCGGCGTCCGCCCGGAAAAGCCACTTCACCACCATGGGTCGAGAGCCCGCTGGCGCGCAGGGTGAGCACCAGTTCCGGTTCGTCACTGCGAGTAATCGGCACCAGGACGGCGGCCTCGGGGAAACGTTTGTCGGTCTCCAGCGTGCGCGGCGTGTGATTGCTTACCCGGTGCAGTAGCTCGTCCAGCATAAGTGTTCTCGATCTGTGCCTTACCCGGCATCATGCACCAATCATTGCGAGCGCCCAAGCCCCGAACAGAGGGCATGTCGCTAAATGGCAACTTGCCGACTGCCACCGCTGCACGCCAAGATAGGCCGAGCATTCAGGAACCCCAGCATGAAATTTTGCAGCCAGTGCGGCAACCCGGTGACCCAGCGCATTCCCGAAGGCGATTCGCGGCTGCGCTTTGTCTGTGACAGCTGTCAGACCATTCACTATCAGAACCCCAACATCGTCGCCGGTTGCGTCGCCACTTGGGGCACAAAAGTATTGTTGTGCCGGCGCGCCATCGAGCCGCGCCTCGGTTACTGGACGCTGCCGGCCGGTTTCATGGAGAACGGTGAGACCATCGAACAGGCCGCCGTCCGCGAAACCGCCGAGGAAGCCTGCGCCCGGGTGCGCAATCTGAGCATTTACACGCTGATCGACGTGCCACACATAAGTCAGGTGCATGTGTTCTTCCGCGCCGAACTGGCAGATCCGGACTTTTCCGCCGGCCCGGAGAGCCTTGAAGTGCAACTGTTCGACGAAGCGGACATTCCCTGGGACGAGCTGGCTTTCCGCACGGTGGGTCGTACCTTAGAATGCTTCTTCGCGGATCGGCGTGCCGAGGAGTATCCGGTACGTTCGGAGTCGATCCCGCCGCTCGCGCAGCCAGCCATCACTTGATTTCAGCGGCGACCGGCCGATAACCAGCCAGCGCAGCCCGCGACAGCGCCTGCATGACATCTATAAATAAAGTATCTGCTTCACTTCTGGGGAATCGTTTCAATGCGCTGGTTGCTTGCCCTGTTCTGCCTGTCGTTCGTCACCGTCTCCCAAGCGTCATTCGTGACCACTGTGACGCCTTCGAACACCCCGTTCATCGAGAAGGTCCTGGTGCTCAAATCGGCGCATCAACTGCAGTTGATTACCGACGGCAAGCCGCTGAAGACCTATCGCATTTCCCTCGGCAAGGGTGCGAAAAAAGGCCCGAAACTGATTGAAGGCGATAAACGCACACCGGAAGGTTTCTATTGGATCGACTGGCGCAAGACCAGCGAAAAATTCAACCTGTCGATGCACATTTCTTATCCCAACATCAGCGACTCGGCCCGCGCCCGTCGCGAAGGTGTCGAGCCTGGCGGGATGATCATGATCCACGGCACACCGGATTCCGAAGAGAATCCCGAGGATCTGTTCCATACCCTCGACTGGACCGACGGCTGCATCGCCATGCGCAACGTCGACATGCGTGAAGTGTGGAATCTGGTGCCGGACGGCACGATGATCGAGATTCGCCCATAAATACCGACCACTGGTCACCCGCAAAAAAATAAATCAAAAGATCGCAGCCTTCGGAAGCTTCTACAGGGGTGATACCACTCTCAACTGTAGGAGCTGCCGAAGGCTGCGATCTTTTGCTTTCTACAACCAATCGCTAATACCACTTCAAACCAACCGTTCCAAAACCTGCCATTTCATTGGGCTGTAGTCCATTTCGTGACGTTGACATGGTATTCAAGTGGTATTAATTTCCGCCACACAAGCGAGCCACAACAATCCAATACTCGCGCCGGAAATGCCCTACATGAACGACTTCCACGCCCTACGCCCCGACGACTCTCAGCCGACGCCGCTGTACCTGCAACTGGCGCGCAATCTGGAAGCGGCGATCCATGCCGGCCAGTGGAAATCCGAACAGGCGATGCCGTCCGAGCGCAATCTCAGCGAGCAACTCGGCATCTCCCGAGTCACCGCACGCAAAGCCCTGGAAGTCCTGCTCGATCAAGGTCTGATTCGTCGTCTGCAAGGTTCCGGTACCTTCATCACCCCGCGTCTGGAGCAACCGCTCTCGCGCCTTTCAGGTTTCAGCGAGATGCTGCGGCTCAAGGGTTTCGTGCCGAGTTCGCAGTGGCTGGAGCGCGAAATCACCCTGCCGACCCACGAAGAATTGATCCGCCTGAGCCTGTCGCCGAACGACAAAGTGGCGCGCATGAAACGCCTGCGCAAAGCCGACGACACCGTCATGGCGATCGAGATGAGTACCCTGCCCGCCTCGATCATGCCCAAGCCGCAAGTGGTCGGCGACTCCCTCTACGAATACCTCGACAGCATCGGCAAACCGATCGTGCGCGCCTTGCAGCACATTCAGGCGATCAACGCCTCGGACGAATTCGCAGCGCTGGTCGGCATCGCCCCCGGCACCGCCATGTTGCTGATGACCCGGGTCGGCTACCTCGAAGACAACACGCCCATCGAAGTCACCGACACCTATTGCCGCAACGATTACTACGACTTTGTTGCAGAGCTGCGCCGATAAGCGCTTCGCAGATAACAGCGAGAACCGATCATGTCCGAAGACAACATCCTTACCGCCCACGGCTGGGTACGCGGCCGGCTGATTCACGCACACGGCAAAGTCGTGTCGATCGAAGGCGTGCCTTGCGATCCGGCGGATAACGACCTGCCGTATCTGCTGCCGGGCTTCATCGATCTGCACGTCCACGGCGGTGGCGGCAAAGACATCATGGAAGGCGCCAGCGCGTTCGAGACCATTACCAGGACCCACGTGCGTTTTGGCACCACGTCACTGCTGGCCACCACCATGACCGCGCCGAGCGCCGAGATTTCCAGCGTCCTGAAAGAGGTCGGCGAATTCTGCGAACAGCGCCCGAAAGGCAGTGCCCGCGTGCTCGGGGTGCACCTGGAAGGCCCGTACATCAACCCCGGCAAACTCGGGGCGCAACCGAACTTCGCGCACACCGCACTGATGGCCGAAGTCGAAGAATATCTGGCGCTGGCGCCGATCCGGGTGATCACCATCGCTCCGGAAATTGCGGGGCATGATGCGCTGATTCGTGAACTGAGCAGCCGTGGCGTGCGCATGCAGATCGGCCACACCCTCGGCAGTTACGAAGAAGGCGTTGCCGCGCTGGAAGCAGGCGCCACCAGCTTCACCCATTTGTACAACGCCATGAGCCCGCTGCATCACCGCGAGCCGGGGATTGTCGGCGCGGCGCTGGCGCACGCCAAGTTCGCCGAGCTGATTCCGGACTTGCTGCACGTACACCCCGGCGCGATCCGCGTGGCCCTGCGCTCGATCCCGTGCCTGTATTGCGTCACCGATTCGACCGCCGCCGCCGGCATGCCCGATGGCGAGTACAAGCTCGGCAGCCACACCGTGACCAAATGCCTGGGCGGCGTACGCCTGCCGGACGGCACGCTGGCCGGCAGCACCCTGACCATGGATCAGGCGCTGCGCAACCTGGTGAAGATCGGTCTGCCGCTTGCCGAAGCTTCGCAACGTCTTTCGCAATTCCCCGCCGACTACCTCGGCATCACCGAACGCGGGCGCCTCGAACCGGGTGCCTGGGCCGACTGCGTGCGGCTGGATCGCTCACTCACACTGACCGCCGTCATGGTCGAAGGAGAAGACATTGACTTCAAAAATGCTTGAAGAGGCGCTGTCCTCGTTCGAGGCCGTGCAAGCCCAACTGCAACAGCTCGACCCGCAACTGATCGAGATCGCCGGACGCCTGCGCCGCCAGCCACCGCAAGTAGCAATGACCGTCGCCCGTGGCAGCTCCGACCATGCGGCGAGCTACTTCGCCTACCTGACCATGCAGCAACTCGGCGTGCCGGTCGCGTCGTTGCCGATGTCGGTGGTGACCATGCAGCAGGCGCCGCTGAAGGTCAGCGGTCAGGCGGTGTTTGCCTTTTCGCAATCGGGGCAGAGTCCGGATCTGGTCAACAGCCTGCGTCTGCTACGCAAGCGTGGCGCGCTGAGCATTGCCATGGTCAACGCCGACGCTTCGCCACTGGAAGCCGCGTGCGAATTCAGCGTGCCGCTGCTCGCAGGTGTTGAAAGCAGCGTCGCCGCGACCAAGAGTTTCATCGCCACCCTCAGTGCCAGCGCCCGTTTGATCGCGCACTGGAAAGAGGACAGCGAATTGCTGGAGGCGCATAACGCACTACCTGAAGGTCTGCGCGATGCGGCGCAACAGGACTGGAGCGTGGCGATTGATGCGCTGCGCGATTGCGAACGCTTGATGGTGATCGGCCGAGGTGCCGGTTTTGCCATCGCCCAGGAAGCGGCGCTGAAATTCAAGGAAACCTCGGCGATCCAGGCCGAGGCCTTCAGCAGCGCCGAAGTCCGTCACGGCCCGATGGCCCTGATCGACGAGCACTACCCGCTGCTGGTGTTCGCGCCACGCGGTGCCGAGCAGGCCGGATTGCTCAGCCTGGCGGCCGAGATGCGCCAACGCGGCGCGCGGGTATTGCTCGCGGCACCGGATGACGTACTCGAACGCGACCTGACTCTGACTCGCGCCGAACACCCGGCCCTTGATCCGATTCTGGCGATCCAGAGCTTCTACGTAATGGCCGCAGGTCTTGCGGTAGCCCGAGGCATGGACCCGGATCAGCCACGGCACCTGAGCAAAGTCACGCGTACGCACTGAGTCCGAACCACACCGTTTTCTTGATGAGACCGAGCCATGCAAAACAACAACAATAAAGAGCTGACCCTCAGCGCCCCGCTCAGCGGCCCGGTGTTGACCCTGGGCAAAGTCCCGGACGCGGTGTTCGCCAGTGGCGCGATGGGCGACGGCATTGCCATCGACCCGCTGAATGACACGCTGCATGCACCCTGCGCCGGCGTGGTGATTCACGTCGCCCGCACCGGCCATGCGCTGACCCTACGCGCCGACAATGGCGCGGAAATTCTCCTGCATCTGGGCCTGGATACCGTCGAATTGCAGGGCGAAGGGTTCACGGTGCTGGTCAAGGAAGGCGCACGAGTGAGCAATGGCCAGCCGTTGTTGCGCTATGACCTGGACAAGGTCGGTCAGCAGTGCAAAAGCCTGATCAGCTTGTTGATACTGACTAACGGCGAGCGTTTTCAGGCGCGGCCGATCACGGTGAAAACGGTGAAAGTCGGCGAGCCGTTGCTGCACATCGTGTCGCGAGAACACACATCAGTGGACACCGACGTATCGGAGGGGCCCGAGGCGAAAGGACAAGTGCGCGTCGCCCATCGCGGCGGTCTGCATGCGCGTCCGGCGGCGCTGATCCGTCAGACGGCACAAGGTTTCAGCAGCCAGTCGCATCTGCACTTTGCCGGTAAGTCGGCGCCGTGCAACAGTCTGATCGGCTTGATGGGGCTGGCAATTGGTGAGCAGGACGAAGTGCAGGTCAGTTGTCAGGGGCCGGATGCCGAGGCGGCGTTGCAGGCGTTGCTCTCGGCACTGGCGACCGCCCTCCCCGAGGATCATCACGCCGCTGCGCCAGTCATCGTCGCTTCGACGAAACGCCCAGCCGAAAACGGTGTACTGCACGGCGTGTGCGCTGCGCCAGGATTGGTTGGCGGGCCGCTGTTTCGCTTGCACGCGATCAAACTTCCGAGCGATGCCGGTGGCAATGATCCAACGCAACAACGCCAAGCGCTCAACCTCGCACTGAAGCAAGTGCGCAGCGATATCGACGCAACCCTGAACCAGGCACAGAAACACAGAAACACCGACGAAGAAGCGATCTTCGCCGCGCATCTGGCACTGCTGGAAGACCCCGCACTGCTCGACGCCGCATTCCAGTCCATCGAACAGGGCAGCGCCGCGACTCACGCCTGGAGCCAATCCATCGACGTGCAATGTGAGGTGCTGCTGAACACCGGCAGCGCACTGTTGGCCGAACGCGCCAACGACCTGCGCGACCTCAAGCAACGCCTGCTACGTGCCCTGCTCGGCGAAGCCTGGCATTACGAAGTCCCGGCCGGCGCCATCGTCGCCGCGCACGAACTGACCCCCTCGGATTTGCTGCAACTCAGCGCGCAAGGCGTCGCCGGGTTGTGCATGGCCGAGGGTGGCGCGACCTCGCATGTGGCGATCCTCGCTCGCGGCAAAGGCCTGCCGTGCATGGTCGCTCTGGGTTCGTCGCTGCTCGATCAGGCACAAGGCCAATCGGTGGTACTCGACGCCGATGGCGGACGCCTCGAATTGGTCCCAAGTGCCGAGCGTCTTGCCGAAGTCCAGCAAGCGCAAATCGACCGGCAACAACGCCGCGCCGCACAACAGACTCAAGCACATCTGCCGGCAGAAACGCGCAATGGCGTGCACATCGAAGTCGTGGCGAATGTCGCCTCCAGCCATGAAGCGGCGGACGCTTTCGCCAACGGCGCCGATGGCGTCGGCCTGCTGCGCACCGAGTTTCTGTTTGTCGACCGCCAGACCGCGCCCGACGAAAACGAACAACGCGCCGCTTATCAAGCCGTGCTCGATGCGATGGGCGACAAGTCAGTGATCATCCGCACCATCGACGTCGGCGGCGACAAGCAACTCGACTACCTGCCGCTGCCGGTCGAAGCCAACCCGGTACTCGGTCTGCGCGGGATTCGTCTGGCTCAGGCGCGTCCGGAAATTCTTGATCAGCAACTGCGCGCGCTGCTGCAAGTCAGCCCGTTGCAGCGCTGCCGGATCCTGTTGCCCATGGTCACTGAAGTCGACGAACTGCTGCACATCCGCCAGCGCGTCGATCAGTTATGCGTTGAACTGGGCATCAGCCAACGCCCGGAAATCGGTGTGATGATCGAAGTCCCGGCCGCCGCTTTGCAGGCCGAGCAACTGGCCGAGCACGCGGACTTTCTGTCGATCGGCACCAACGATCTGTCGCAATACACCCTGGCGATGGATCGCGACCACGCCGGTTTGGCCGCGCGCGTCGATGCGTTGCACCCGGCTTTGCTGCGCCTGATCGCCATGACCTGCGCAGGCGCGGCGGTGCACAAGCGCTGGGTTGGCGTGTGTGGCGCATTAGCCTCGGATCCGCTGGCGACGCCAGTGTTGATCGGCCTCGGCGTCAGTGAACTGTCGGTGAGCCCGGTGCAGATCGGCGAGATCAAAGATCGCGTGCGCCAGTTGCACCAAGCCGAATGCCAGCGCCTCAGCCACGACTTGCTCAAGCTGAGCAGCGCCGCTGCGGTGCGTCACGCCTGTCATCAACATTGGCCTCTGCGCTAACAAAAACAACAAGGACATACGCCATGTACCAACTCTTCATCGAAGGCCTGCAACGCCTCGGCCGCGCGCTGATGCTGCCGATTGCGATCCTGCCCATCGCCGGCCTGCTGCTGCGTCTGGGTGACACTGACCTGCTGAACATCGCGATCATCCACGACGCCGGTCAGGTGATCTTCGCCAATCTGGCGATGATCTTCGCCATCGGCATCGCCGTCGGATTCGCCAAGGACAACAACGGCACGGCGGGTCTGGCCGGGGTAATCGGATATCTGGTGATGATCTCGACGCTCAAGGTGCTCGACGCAAGCATCAACATGGGCATGCTCGCCGGGATCGTCAGCGGCCTGATGGCCGGCGCGCTGTACAACCGCTTCAAGGACATCAAACTGCCGGAATACCTGGCGTTCTTCGGTGGACGGCGTTTTGTGCCGATTGTCACCGGGTTCGCAGCGGTCGGCCTCGGCGTAGTATTCGGCTACATCTGGCCGCCGATCCAGCACGCCATCAACAGCTTCGGCACACTGATGATGGAAAGCGGCAGCATCGGCGCGTTCGTGTTCGGCGTGTTCAACCGCCTGCTGATCGTCACCGGCCTGCACCACATCCTCAACAACATGGCGTGGTTCGTGTTCGGCAACTTCACCGACCCAACCACCGGCGCTTTGGTGACCGGCGACCTGTCGCGCTACTTCGCCGGCGACCCGAAGGGCGGCCAGTTCATGACTGGCATGTTCCCGATGATGATCTTCGGCCTGCCTGCCGCATGCCTGGCGATGTACCGCAACGCCCTGCCGGAACGGCGCAAAGTGATGGGCGGGATCTTCCTGTCGATGGCGTTGACCTCGTTCTTGACCGGGGTGACCGAGCCAATCGAATTCGCCTTCATGTTCCTCGCGCCGTTGCTGTATCTGCTGCATGCGCTGCTGACCGGTTTATCGATGGCCATCACCAACGCACTGAACATCCATTTGGGCTTCACCTTTTCCGGTGGCTTCATCGACATGGTGCTGGGTTGGGGTCGCTCGACCAATGGCTGGCTGGTGATTCCGGTCGGGCTGGCTTACGCCGTCATCTACTACGTGGTGTTTGATTTCTGCATTCGTCGTTTCAATCTGAAAACGCCGGGGCGTGAGGATGTAGCGACTGCGGAGAAAGTCGTGTTCGCTGAAAACGAACGCGCCGGGGCGTATATCAAGGCATTGGGTGGCGCAGAGAACCTGATGACTGTGGGTGCGTGCACCACGCGGCTGCGGCTGGAAATGGTCGATCGCAACAAGGCTTCGGATGCGGAGTTGAAAGCGCTGGGCGCGATGGCGGTGGTGCGCCCAGGCAAGGGCGGGAGTTTGCAGGTGGTGGTCGGGCCGCTGGCGGACAGCATTGCTGATGAGATTCGCCTGGCGATGCCAGCGCTGGGACGTGCGGTGGTGGCTGCGCCAGATGTCGCTGTCGCCGAGGCACCGCTGAAGTCGGTTGCCTTCGCTACGACCGAAGCGCAGCAATGGTTGAATGCGCTGGGTGGTGGCAACAATGTACTGCAACTGGATTGCATTGCCATGAGCCGGATTCGCTTGCAGTTGGCCGATGGCAAAGGGTTGTCTGAGGCTCGGTTGAAACAGCTGGGTTGTCAGGGTGTCAGCCAGCTTGAGGGTGGAGTTTGGCATTTGCTGGTTGGCGACAAAGCGCCGAGTTTGAGTGGCGCGTTGGAGGCATTGGTGAATCGTGGTGAGGTGGGCGCGAGGGTATAAATAATCGTTGGCTGGTCGGGCCTCATCGCCAGCAGGCTGGCTCCCACAATTGGAATTGGGAGCATTCAGTCAAAGATTGGTCGGCTGTCAGACCGCTATCGCTGGCAAGCCAGCTCCCACAGTTTGATGTGTGTACCGCCCCCAAGGCGCAAGCTGTCCCACTGAACAGGATAAGCGTTAGCCTGGGAGCAGTTCTTGATCTTGCATCGCCGTCAACTGTCAGATCTGACAGTTGACGGCAAACCCACCCGCCCTTAGTTTCGTCCTGACAGGGCGTACTTCAAACGTAGCCGTCGCCTTACTGATTCTTCATTCAAATGAAGCAAAGCGAGGTTGCCATGGGAAAGTCAGCAAAAACCAAATCACTTGAAAGCAAATTGACGGCTGCACAAGTTGAGCGCGCGAAAGACGACTTCAAACGCTATGACGCAAACGGCGATGGCACGTTAAGTACAAGTGAGTTCAGGAAAGCCCTTGAGCCCTATCTCACGCCAGAAGACCTGAAGGCGCTGATGAAGGAAGTGAATCCCAACGCCGACGGCAAGATCAGTTGGACAGAGTTTCTTGAAGATTACGTCAGGGATCTGTGATCTGGGCGGCAAGCGAGAATAGTGAGCCTCCGAGTACCGAGGCCACGCCATCTGATGTGAGTGCAGGTAGCGCCGACGTGAAATATCGAGGTGAATTAAAATTCTGAAAAACACCCAAATCCGCCCCAGCTTCTGCCCCACCACCACTCAACAGGATGAGCGTTAGCTCGGCAGCAGCTCTTGATCTACAGCGCCCCGTCGGCAGGCTTCGTTCCGGGATTCATCCGGGGGTGGGCGCGCAGCGCCGTTCGACGCAGTCGAACACATCGAGAGGAGGTGCAGCGCAGCAAACCGGAGGCGATGCCCCCGGATGGATCCCGGAGCGAAGGAACCCCGAGCTTTAGCGAGCGGGCCGAACGTTGGGGCACAGCGTTTTGGTTACTTTTGGGCGTCTGCAAAAGTGACTCGCCGTAAGGGCGAAACCGCCAGCCGCAGCCCCCGAAAAAACGGATATTCACTCAATCAGCCAGAACATGGTCGCCTGTCAGGGCGCCATCGCTGGCAAGCCAGCTCCCACAGTGAAATGAGGTCGCCCGCCAAATCGCAGGCAACAAAAAACCCGCAGACAATCACTCATCTGCGGGTTTCTCGTAACAAGCGGCTATCAGAAATCTTCCAGCCGCCAAACCTCATAAGCCGGCGTCTCATACGGATGACTAAGCTTCAACGCAGCCACAACAGCCACAATCAACTCATCCGCCACAACCAGCTCAACCTTCCACTCTTCAACCACTTCAACCTGACCCACTTCCCCGATAAACGGCTGACTCCCGTCCAACGCACGAAATTGGCCTTGCCCCAGCACCTGCCAGGCACAGCTGTCGTAGTCCCCGATGCGCCCGCCGCCAGCAGCGAAGACGGCGGTTTTCACCGTCTCCACATGGCTGTCAGGCACAAAGAAGGCAAGCTTGTACACAGGCCTTAGTTAACCCACACACGAGCATTACGGAACATACGCATCCACGGTGCGTCTTCGTTCCAGTCTTCCGAACGCCACGAGTTTTGCACTGCGCGGAACACACGCTCCGGGTGCGGCATCATGATCGTCACGCGGCCGTCGCGGCTGGTCAGGCCGGTGATCCCGCGCGGCGAGCCGTTCGGGTTAGCCGGGTACTTTTCGGTGACCTTGCCGTGGTTATCGACGAAACGCATCGCCACACAACCCGACAGATCGGCTTCCAGCAGTGCTTCTTCGCTGGAGAACTCGGCATGCCCTTCGCCGTGTGCGATAGCGATCGGCATACGCGAACCGGCCATGCCTTGCAGGAAGATCGAGTTCGACTCCTGCACCTGAACCATCGCCACGCGCGCTTCGAACTGCTCGGAGCGGTTGCGCACGAAGTGCGGCCAGAACTCGCTGCCCGGGATCAGTTCGTGCAGGTTGGACATCATCTGGCAACCGTTGCACACGCCGAGGGTGAAGCTGTCGTTACGTTCGAAGAAGCCCTGGAACGCATCGCGGGCGCGGCTGTTGAACAGTGCCGACTTGGCCCAGCCTTCACCGGCACCGAGTACGTCGCCGTAGGAGAAACCACCGCACGCCACCAGACCTTTGAACTCGTTCAGGTCGACACGGCCAGCGAGAATGTCGCTCATGTGCACGTCGATCGCGTTGAAACCGGCGCGGTCGAACGCTGCGGCCATTTCCACCTGACCGTTGACGCCCTGCTCACGCAGCACGGCAACCTGTGGGCGGATGCCTTTCTTGATGTAAGGCGCGGCGATGTCCTGGTTGACGTCGAAGCTGAGTTTGACGCTCAGGCCCGGGTTGTCTTCTTCCAGCAGCACGTCGAACTCTTGCTCGGCGCACTCGACGTTGTCACGCAGACGCTGGATCTGGTAGCTGGTTTCAGCCCAGGTACGCTGCAGCAGACGACGCTGACCTTCGAACACCGTGTCACCGTTGAAGGTGATGTTGATCTGGCCGTTGTTCATCGGCTGACCGATCACCGATACGCAGTCGCCGAGACCTGCCGCGCTGAACTGCGCGAGGATATCCGGCGTCGCGTCCTGACGAACCTGAATCACAGCGCCCAGTTCTTCGTTGAACAGGATCGCGGCAATGTCGGCAGACGTTTCGGCCAGACCATCGAGGTTCAGGCTCAGACCGCAGTGGCCGGCGAAGGCCATTTCCACGGTGCTGGTCAACAGACCACCGTCGGAACGGTCGTGGTAAGCCAGCAGATGACCGTCGGCGTTCAGGCCCTGGATCACAGCGAAGAAGGCTTTGAGGTCTTCGGCATCATCGACATCCGGCGCTTGCGAACCGAGCTTGCCGTGCACCTGAGCGAGAATCGAAGCGCCCATGCGGTTCTGACCACGACCGAGGTCGATCAGAATCAGGTCGGTGGTGCCCTTGTCCATGCGCAGTTCCGGCGTCAGGGTCTGACGGATGTCAGCCACGGGCGCAAAACCGGTCACGATCAGCGACATCGGCGAAGTCACGGTCTTGTCGACGCCTTCGTCGTTCCAGCGTGTGGCCATGGACATCGAGTCCTTGCCCACCGGAATGGTGATGCCCAGCTCCGGGCACAGCTCCATGCCGACCGCTTTGACGGTGTCGTACAGACGCGCGTCTTCACCCGGGTGACCGGCGGCGGACATCCAGTTCGCCGACAGTTTGATGTCGGAGATCTTGTTGATGCGCGAAGCGGCAATGTTGGTCAGGGTTTCGCCAATGGCCATGCGGCCCGACGCCGGAGCGTCGAGCAGAGCCAGCGGAGTACGCTCGCCCATGGCCATGGCTTCACCGGTGTAAACGTCGAAACTGGTAGCGGTCACGGCAACGTCTGCCACCGGAACCTGCCACGGGCCGACCATTTGGTCACGGGCCACAAGGCC
This sequence comes from Pseudomonas sp. TWP3-2, assembly GCF_049897765.1. Lineage (NCBI taxonomy): Bacteria > Pseudomonadati > Pseudomonadota > Gammaproteobacteria > Pseudomonadales > Pseudomonadaceae > Pseudomonas > Pseudomonas sp. TWP3-2. The sequence continues at coordinate 13,863 of NZ_JAFCWW010000029.1, forward strand.
GGTGATGGTGCGGTCGCCGATGGTGATCAGGAAACTTTTGCTGGCCACGGCCGGGTGATGCAGCACGCGCTCGATGCATTCGCCGATGTCGAGAGTGCTAGGGTCGAAATCATCGCCCAACTCAGCTTCGCGAACCACCGAACGGTGCATGCGCGGCGCCTTGCCCAGCAATACTTCCAGCGGCATGTCCACCGGGTCGTTGCCGAAGTGGCTGTCGGTGACAGTCAGTTGCGGCTCGGTAGTGGCCTCGCCGACCACGGCGAACGGGCAACGCTCACGTTCGCAGATCGCCTGGAAGCGCTCGAAGTCTTCAGGACCGACGGCCAGAACATAACGTTCCTGGGATTCGTTGCTCCAGATTTCGTGCGGGGCCATGCCCGGCTCGTCGTTTGGAATGTTGCGCAGTTCGAAACGGCCACCGCGGTCGCCGTCGTTGACCAGTTCCGGGAAGGCGTTGGACAGACCGCCCGCCCCCACGTCGTGGATGAAGCTGATCGGGTTCTTGTCGCCCAACTGCCAGCAGCGGTCGATAACTTCCTGGCAGCGACGCTCCATCTCAGGGTTTTCACGCTGAACGGAGGCGAAGTCCAGATCCGCCGAGCTGGTGCCGGTGGCCATCGACGAGGCAGCACCGCCACCCAGACCGATCAGCATCGCCGGTCCGCCAAGTACAATCAGCTTGGAGCCGACAACGATCTCGCCTTTCTTGACGTGTTCTTCACGGATGTTGCCCATGCCGCCGGCCAACATGATCGGCTTGTGGTAACCGCGAACTTCGTCGCCGTGCGGGGTGCTGATCGACTGTTCGAAGGTACGGAAGTAGCCGGTCAGGGCCGGACGCCCGAATTCGTTGTTGAACGCAGCGCCGCCGAGCGGGCCTTCGATCATGATGTCCAGCGCGGTAACAATGCGCTCAGGCTTGCCGTACGGCACTTCCCACGGCTGTTCGAACCCCGGGATTTGCAGGTTGGATACGGTGAAACCGGTCAGGCCGGCCTTCGGCTTGGCGCCGCGACCGGTTGCACCTTCGTCACGAATCTCGCCGCCGGAACCGGTGGCTGCACCCGGGAACGGGGCAATCGCGGTCGGGTGGTTGTGGGTTTCAACCTTCATCAGGATGTGCACCGGCTCCTGCACCGCGCCGTACTGGCGGGTTTCAGGATTCGGGAAGAAGCGGCCGGCAACGTTGCCGACGATCACCGAAGCGTTGTCCTTATAAGCCGACAGAACGCCTTCGCTGTGCATGACGTAGGTGTTCTTGATCATGCCGAACAGGCTTTTTTCCTGGCTCTGGCCGTCGATGTCCCAACTGGCGTTGAAGATCTTGTGACGGCAGTGCTCGGAGTTGGCCTGGGCGAACATCATCAGTTCGATGTCGTGCGGATTGCGCTTGAGACCGGTGAAGGCGTTGATCAAATAGTCGATCTCGTCTTCAGCCAAAGCCAGACCCAGCTCGGTGTTGGCTTTCTCCAGCGCGGCGCGACCGCCGCCGAGGATGTCGATCGCGGTCAGCGGCTTCGGCTCGGCGTGGCTGAACAGGCCGGCAGCCTGCTCAAGGTTGCCGAGGACGATTTGCGTCATGCGGTCATGCAATACATCGGCAATCTGCTGGGCTTCGGCGTCGCTGAACTGACCGGCAACGTAGAACGCGATACCGCGCTCGAGACGCTGGATCTTGCTCAGGCCGCAGTTGCGAGCGATGTCGCTGGCCTTGCTCGACCATGGCGAGATGGTGCCGAAACGCGGCAACACCAGGAACAGGCGGCCGGTCGGCTCTTGAACCGGAACACTTGGACCGTACTTCAGAAGGCGCGCAAGCACCTGCTGTTCGTCGCCGGTCAGGACGCCGGTGACTTCGGCGAAGTGGGCGAATTCAGCATACAAGCCGCTGACAGCCGAAACCTTCTGGCTCAGTTGCTCAAGGAGTTTGCTGTGGCGAAAGGCAGAAAGGGCAGGAGCGCCGCGCAGGATCAACATCTTCGGGACAGCCTCGGGAAGGGGTGTGCTTTGAGGCCGTGCATTCTAGCCTAAACCGCCCTCAACATCACCCGAAACGCTACGCACGGTTGCACTCGGATGTCGATCTGTGTTTCTGCCTCGCAGGTCAGATTTATCCAGCGTATGCGGGCGGCTTATTTTTGTTGTAACAAAACGCCCTGAAGGCCCATTTACGCGGGGTTTTTGCCGGTTTTGTGATCGCTAGCAGACCTGCCCTGCGCTGTCGAGATATGGCGCCCGTTGTCCTTTGCGTATACTGCGCACATGTTTTCCCCAACGGCTTTGCGTCCGCGGTACGCCAAATGGCTGATCGCTACCGGACTCTTCCTGATGCTCAGTGGCTGTGTTGATAAACCCAACACACTCGAGCGCGTAAAGGAGGATGGCGTGCTGCGGGTCATTACCCGAAACAGCCCCGCCACCTACTTTCAGGATCGCAGCGGCGAAACCGGCTTCGAATACGAGCTGGTGAAGCGCTTCGCCGACGATTTGGGGGTCGAGTTGAAGATCGAAACTGCAGACAATCTCGACGATCTGTTCAATCAGATCGGCAAACCCAACGGCCCGGTACTGGCCGCCGCCGGACTGGTCAGCAGCGAGCAGCGCAAGAAGCAAGTGCGGTTTTCCCACTCCTACCTTGAAGTCACTCCGCAGATCATCTATCGCAACGGCCAGTCACGGCCGACCGATGCCGGCGATCTGGTCGGCAAGAAAATCATGGTGCTCAAGGGCAGTACCCACGCCGAGCAACTGGCCGAACTGAAACTGAAAAATCCGGCGATCGAATACGAAGAGTCTGACGCGGTTGAAGTAGTTGATCTGCTGCGCATGGTTGATGAAGGTCAGATCGATCTGACGCTGGTCGACTCCAACGAAGTGGCAATGAATCAGGTGTACTTCACCAATATTCGCGTGGCCTTCGACCTTGGCGATGCGCGCAGCCAGAGCTGGGCCGTCGGCCCCGGCGAAGACAACAGCCTGCTCAACGAGATCAACAGCTATCTGGACAAGGTGCAGAAGAACGGCACCCTGCAACGCTTGAAAGACCGTTACTACGGTCACGTCGATGTCCTCGGCTACATGGGCGCCACCACCTTCGCCCAACATTTGCAGCAGCGCCTGCCCAAGTACGAACAGCATTTCAAAGCCTACGCCAAGAAAGAGAAAGTCGACTGGCGTCTGCTCGCGGCCATTGGCTATCAGGAATCACTGTGGCAACCGGCAGTCACGTCGAAGACCGGCGTGCGCGGGCTGATGATGCTGACGCAGAACACCGCGCAGGCGATGGGCGTGTCGAATCGGCTCGATCCGAAGCAGAGCATCATGGGCGGTGCCAAGTACCTGGCGTATATGAAGGATCAGCTCGACGATTCGATTCAGGAACCGGATCGCACGTGGTTCGCGCTGGCAGCCTACAACGTCGGCAGCGGTCATCTGGATGACGCGCGCAAACTGGCGACCAAGGAAGGCTTGAACCCGGACAAATGGCTGGACGTGAAGAAAATGCTCCCACGTCTGTCGCAAAAGCAGTGGTACAGCAAGACCCGCTATGGCTACGCCCGGGGCGGCGAGCCGGTGCATTTCGTGGCGAACATCCGTCGCTACTACGACATCCTGACCTGGGTGACCCAGCCGCAGCTGGAAGGCGATCAAGTGGCCGAGGGCAACTTGCACGTGCCGGCGATCGACAAGTCCAAGCCCGCCCAAGAACCCGCCCCGCTCTGATTTTCGCTGTCTCACATGACGCCATCGCGGGCAAGCCACGCTCCCACAGTGATCACCGAACCTGTGGGAGCGTGGCTTGCCCGCGATGGAAGCGCCGCCGATATCAGCCTTTCAACGCAGCAGCCAGAATCAGCGCTTTCATCTCGGAAACAGCAGACTTGAAGCCCACAAACAACGCATGCGCCACCAGCGCATGGCCGATGTTCAATTCGTTGATGCCCTTGATCGCCGCCACGGCTTCAACGTTGTGATAGTGCAAACCGTGACCAGCGTTAACGATCAAACCCTGAGCCAGACCAAACGCCACACCGTCCGCCACACGCTTCAATTCTTCAGCCACTTCGGTCGGCGTTTCAGCATCGGCGTAACGCCCGGTGTGCAGCTCGATGGCCGGCGCACCAACGCGTTTCGACGCGGCAATCTGACGCTCGTCAGCATCGATGAACAGCGACACTTCGCTGCCGATCTTCGACAAGCGCTCGACTGCCGCCCTGATTCGCTCTTCCTGCCCCGCTACATCCAGACCACCTTCAGTCGTCAGTTCCTGACGGGTTTCAGGCACCAGGCAGATGTGCGCCGGACGGATACGCTCGGCGAACGCCATCATTTCTTCGGTGACGCCCATTTCGAAGTTCATACGGGTTTGCAGCACATCCTTGAGCAGCAACACATCGCGCTCCTGGATGTGGCGGCGATCTTCACGCAGATGCACGGTGATGCCATCGGCGCCCGCCTCTTCCGCGTCCAGCGCAGCCTTGACCGGATCCGGATAGCGGGTGCCACGGGCCTGACGCAGGGTGGCGACGTGGTCGATGTTCACGCCAAGAAGAATGCGATTGCTGGTGGTCACGGATGCGCTCCTGAATTGAGAGATTCGGCGCACAGCATACGGTGAGATCAGGGCTTGCGAAACAGCTCGCGACTGACGAGCGGACGACCGCCCAGGTGAACGGCCAATGCCTGACGCATCAAGCGCTTGGCGGCGGACAGTGCGCCGGGGGCCGACCAGTCGGCCTCGGCCATGGCCAGCAGTTCTGTGCCGTTGAACAGGCCCGGCTGCAACAGGTAGACGCGCTCAAGTCCGGCGTCGACTTGCAAGCGATAGAGACCGTCCGCAGCGACGAGTTCGCCGTGAATATCGGTGTTCAGCGAGAAGCCATATCCGAGGTCATCCAGCAGACGCCACTCGAAGGAACGCAGCAGCGGCTCCAGCGGCCGACCTTCAGCCAAGGCCAGTAATGTCGCAGCGTAGTGATCGAACACCGACGGCAACGGATCCTCAGCCGGCAGCAGGCGGATCAGCAGTTCGTTGAGATACAAACCGCTGAACAATGCCTCACCGACCAGCCAGGTCGGCGTGCCGACCCCTTCCATGCGCCCGACATTCTTCAATTCACCCTTGCCACGAAATTCGACTTCCAGCGGCACGAACGGCCGCGCCATCGTCCCGGCCTTGCCCCGCGCACTGCGCAGCACCGCCCGCAGCCGACCTTGCGGCGTGAGGAAATCCACCAGGGCGCTGGTTTCGCGGTAGGCGCGACTGTGCAGAACATATGCAGGCTGCGCGGGAGGTGGGGTTGAGGACATCGGTAGTCCGAATCTCTAGGAGATGTTTCTGCAGGAACCAATCCATTGTGGCGAGGGAGCTTGCTCCCGCTGGGTTGCGAAGCAGCCCTAAGATCAGCGATAGAAATCGGTCAGACATACCGCGCTGCCTGACTTTACGACTGCTCCGCAGCCGAGCGGGAGCAAGCTCCCTCGCCACAGAAGCCCGCCCCCACAGTGAAACCGAGGTTTACAGGTCGCCGTAACCCAGCGAACGCAGTGCGCGCTCGTCATCGGACCAGCCGCCCTTCACCTTGACCCACAGGTTGAGCATGATCTTGGAGTCGAACAGCAGCTCCATGTCCTTGCGCGCTTCGGTGCCGATGCGTTTGATGCGCTCGCCCTTGTCGCCAATGATGATTTTCTTCTGGCCGTCACGCTCAACCAGGATCAGCGCGTGGATGTGCAGCGTCTTGCCCTGCTGCTTGAACTCTTCGATTTCCACGGTGATCTGGTACGGCAGCTCGGCGCCCAACTGACGCATGATTTTCTCGCGTACCAGTTCGGCGGCGAGGAAACGGCTGCTGCGGTCGGTGATCTGGTCTTCCGGGAAGAAGTGATCATTTTCCGGCAGGTGGCCGGCGATGACCTTTTCCAGCGCTTCGAGGTTGTGCCCGTGCTGCGCCGAGATCGGAATGATCTGCGCGTTCGGCAGCTGCTCCTGCAACCACGACAAGTGCGGCATCAGCTCGGCCTTGTCTTCGATGCGGTCGGTCTTGTTCAGCGCGACGATCAGCGGGCCGGTCACGTACTGCACGCGCTCCAGGACCATCTGGTCTTCATCGGTCCACTTGGTGCGGTCGACCACGAAGATCACCACGTCGACGTCTTTCAACGCCGCCGAAGCAGTCTTGTTCATGTAACGGTTGAGAGCCTTCTCGCCACCCTTGTGCATGCCGGGGGTGTCGACGTAGATCGCTTGCACATCACCTTCGGTCTTGATCCCGAGCATGTTGTGGCGAGTGGTCTGCGGCTTGCGCGAAGTGATCGCGAGCTTCTGACCAAGGATATGGTTCAGCAGCGTGGACTTGCCCACGTTGGGACGGCCGACGATGGCAACATAGCCACAGCGAGTTGCGTTTGTATCAGTCATTGCCATTCTCCACACCCAGGGCAATCAGTGCTGCGGCGGCCGCTACCTGTTCGGCAATACGACGACTCACACCCTGACCTCGGCTTTTTTCATTCAATAAGACAACTTCGCACTCGACGAAGAACGTACGGCAGTGCGGCTCGCCCTGGATATCCACCACTTCGTAACGTGGCAGGTCGCAACCGCGCGATTGCAGAAATTCCTGCAAACGGGTTTTCGGATCCTTGTTGGTATCGACCAGCGTCAGGCCTTCGAACTCGCCGGCCAGCCAGGCCAGTACGCGTTCACGCGCCATGTCCATGCCAGCGTCGAGATAGATTGCACCGATCAACGCTTCGAGGGCATCGGCCAGAATCGATTCGCGACGAAAACCACCGCTTTTCAATTCGCCGGAACCCAGACGCAGGTACTCGCCCAGATCGAAACCGCGAGCCAGAACGGCCAGCGTCTCACCTTTCACCAGGCGCGCACGCAATCGCGACAACTGGCCTTCGCGGGCCAGCGGGAAGCGGTCGAACAAGGCTTCACCGGCGACAAAGTTGAGAATCGCATCGCCGAGGAATTCCAGACGCTCGTTGTTGCGTCCGGCAAAGCTGCGATGCGTAAGGGCCAGGACCATCAGTTCCTGGTCCTTGAAGGTGTAACCGAGCTGACGCTCGAGACGGCTAAGAGAAACGCTCACGGTTTACCCACGCTGAGTTCGTGGCTGGATTCCACCGCCATCGCCGGGATACGGCGCAGGCCTGGGACAATTAACGCTGTGTTCAAAAATAATGTCCTGAATATCGTGGCTTCATGCCTTGGAGCCGATTATGTCGACGCCAGAAATGCATTCGGCGCTGTGTTCAACAGCGCCGTGTGTGATTACTTGATCAGGCCGACCCGCGAGAAATTCGGCAGGTGGCTGAGTTTCGGTTCCGGCCAGCTCATCCAGACCGCGAAGGCCTTGCCGACGATATTCTGGTCGGGAACCATGCCCAGCAGATCCTTGGGAATGTTCGGGTCATCCCAGTAGCGACTGTCGTTCGAGTTGTCGCGGTTGTCGCCCATCATGAAGTAGTGCCCGGCGGGCACGGTCCACGAACGGTCCGGGGTAGCGCGATAACGGCTCATTTCCTTGCGGATCAGGTGCTCGGCTTCGCCAAGTTTTTCCTTGTAGAGCTCTGCGCTGCCCAGCGTGCCCGGCTCGGAGCCAACCAGTTGCTCGGCAATCGACTGACCGTTGACGAACAAATGCTTGTCAGCAGTGTAGCGAATCGTGTCGCCCGGCAGGCCGACCACACGCTTGATGTAGTTGACGTTCGGGTCGCTCGGATAGCGGAACACCATCACATCGCCGCGCTGCGGATCACCGACTTCGATGATTTTCTTGTCGATCACCGGCAGGCGGATCCCGTAAGAAAACTTGTTCACCAAGATGAAGTCGCCAACGTCCAGGGTCGGTTTCATCGAACCCGACGGAATCTGGAACGGCTCCACCAGAAACGAACGCAATACCAACACGATGAACAGCACCGGAAAGAACGACTTGCCGTATTCGACCAGCAGCGGTTCCTTGTTCAGCTTCTCGACCACCACCACATCAGGCTGGCTGACGCTGCCCTGATAAGAGGCAATCGCCGAACGCCGACGCGGTGCCAGGATCAACAGATCGAGCAACGCCAACAGGCCGCAGACGAACACGGCGATGACCAGCAACAGCGGGAAATTTAGTGACATAGGACCTAACTATCCAACCTGAGCACGGCGAGGAAGGCTTCTTGTGGAATTTCCACGTTGCCGACCTGTTTCATGCGTTTTTTACCGGCCTTCTGCTTTTCAAGCAGCTTTTTCTTACGGCTTACATCACCGCCGTAGCACTTGGCCAATACGTTCTTTCTGAGTGCCTTGACCGAAGTTCGCGCAATGATCTGCCCGCCGATGGCGGCCTGGATCGCTACGTCGAACATCTGACGAGGAATCAGTTCTTTCATCTTCTCGGTCAACTGGCGACCTTTGTAGTGCGCGTTATCCTTGTGCACGATCAACGCCAGGGCGTCGACTTTGTCACCGTTGATCAGCACATCCAGTTTCACCAGATTAGCCGACTGATAACGATCGAAATGATAGTCCAGCGAAGCATAGCCGCGACTGGTGGACTTCAGACGGTCGAAGAAGTCCAGGACCACTTCGTTCATCGGAATATCGTAAGTGACCTGCACCTGATTGCCGAGGAACAGCATGTCGTGCTGCACACCGCGCTTCTCGATGCACAGGGTGATAACGTTGCCCAAGTGTTCTTGCGGAACCAGGATGTTGGCCCGCACGATCGGCTCGCGCATGTCCTCGACCGACGAGATGTCCGGAAGCTTCGACGGGTTGTCGACGTAAATCGTTTCACCGGTTTTCAGCAGCAATTCGAAGATTACTGTTGGCGCCGTGGTGATCAGGTCCAGGTCGTACTCGCGCTCGAGGCGCTCCTGGATGATTTCCATGTGCAGCATGCCAAGGAAGCCGCAACGGAAGCCGAAGCCCAGGGCGTCGGAGCTTTCCGGGGTGTACTGCAGCGACGAGTCGTTCAGGGTGAGCTTCTGCAACGCTTCGCGGAAATCCTCGAAGTCGTCGGAGCTGACCGGGAACAGACCGGCGTAAACCTGTGGCTGGATGCGTTTGAAGCCGGGCAGCACTTCAACGTCCGGGGTCGAGCTCAAGGTCAGGGTGTCACCGACCGGTGCACCGTGAATGTCCTTGATGCTGGCAATGATGAAGCCCACTTCGCCGGCTTTCAGGTCAACAGTGGCGGTGTGCTTCGGGTTGAATACACCCACGCTGTCGACCAGATGGATCTTGCCGGTGGATTTCACCAGGATCTTGTCGCCCTTCTTCACACGACCGTGGCGCACGCGTACCAGGGAAACAACGCCCAGATAGTTGTCGAACCAGGAGTCGATGATCAACGCTTGCAGCGGATCTTCGATGTTGCCGGTCGGCGCAGGAATGGTGTGCACCAGACGCTCAAGCACTTCGTCGACACCCAGGCCGGTCTTGGCGCTGCAAGTGACGGCGTCGGTGGCGTCGATGCCGATGATCTTCTCGATCTCGTCCTTGACGCGATCCGGATCGGCCTGTGGCAGGTCGATCTTGTTCAGCACCGGCATGACCTCGAGGCCTTGCTCGATGGCGGTGTAGCAGTTGGCTACGGACTGGGCTTCAACACCTTGACCGGCGTCGACCACCAGCAGCGCGCCTTCACAGGCCGCCAGGGAACGGCTGACTTCGTAGGTGAAGTCAACGTGGCCCGGGGTATCAATGAAGTTCAGCTGATACTTGATGCCGTCTTTGGCCGTGTAATACAGGGTGACGCTGTGGGCCTTGATGGTGATCCCGCGTTCACGCTCCAGATCCATGGAATCCAGTACCTGGGCTTCCATTTCGCGCTCGGCGAGGCCGCCGCACATCTGGATGAAGCGATCGGCCAGCGTCGACTTGCCATGGTCAATGTGGGCGATGATGGAGAAATTGCGGATATGACTCAAATCACTCACGGATCAACACTCAAAAAGGCTGCAGGCAAGGCCCGCCGAAAAATAGCCGGGAATTGTACCTGATACACGGCGCAAGCGTCACGTTCGCCTGTCACCCGGATTGCATGCAAAAACGCCCCGATCTGTCGACCGGGGCGTTTTCATTGGCTACAACTGTGGTGAAACCTTGTTCATCAACCGGCTCGGCGCAACAGCCAGACACCCGCCAGGGCACAGACCGCCGCCGGCACCAGCACCGCGAACAGCGGCGAGAAACCGAACACCAGGCTGGATGGGCCGAGCAAATCCTGGACGATGCGGAAGGTAAAACCTACCAGCACACCAGTGAACACGCGCTGGCCAAGGGTCACCGAACGCAGCGGACCGAAGATGAACGAGATCGCCATCAGTACCAGCGCGGCGGTCACCAGCGGCTGCAACACCTTGACCCAAAACGCCAGCCAGTAGCGACCGTTGCTCAGGCCTTGCTCGGACAGATAGTGGATGTAGCCCCACAAACCGGTGATCGACAGCGACTCCGGCGCCATGACCACAGTGCTCAGCAGTTGCGGGCTGAGTGCCACATCCCAACGTTCGACCGGCGTATTGACCACTTCGGTGCTGCGCTCATGGAATACAGTCGTGGTGACGTCCGTGAGCTGCCAGTGATCAGTATCGAACTCGCCGCGCTTGGCGAAGCTCGAGCTGAGCAGATGACGCTCTTTGTCGAAGTGATAGCGGGTTACACCATAAAGACGACCGTTTGGCTGCACGGAGTTGATGTGGATGAACTCCTCGCCCTGACGGTGCCACATGCCGTGCTTGGCACTTTGCGCATCGCCGCTGCCCTGAGCCAGCGAGCGATTGGCCTGGGCCATGCTTTCAGTGGCCGGCGCAACGTATTCGCCGATCAGCACGCCAGCCAGCATCAACACCAGCATCGGCTTCATTACCGCCCAGACGATGCGCCCGATGGATACACCGGCCGCACGCATCACGGTCAGTTCGCTGCTGCTGGCCAGACTGCCGAGGCCGATCAGGCAACCGATCAGCGCGGCCATCGGCAGCATGTCGTACATGCGCCGTGGTGCGGTCAACAGCACGAAGCTCAGCACGTCGACCAGGGTGTAGGTTTCGCTGACGTCGCCCATCTCGTCGATGAACGCGAACAGGGTCGCCAAACCAAGAATGATCGCCAGCACCGCAATAATTGCGATGAAAACACTGCTGCCGATGTAGCGGTCGAGTTTAACCACGGGCCACCTCCAGCGCAGCGCTGCGGCGACTTGCCATCTTCAGCCTTAGAGGTTCCCAGTACAGCAGGGCGATACCGATGGCCAGGAAGATCGCATGCACCCACCACAAGCCAAGGGCCGGTGGGATCTTGCCCTTCTCGAGTGCGCCGCGAGCGGCAATCAGGATGGTCAGGTAAGCCATATAAAGAAGAATCGCCGGCAGCAACTTGAGGAAACGCCCTTGACGCGGGTTGACTCGCGAGAGCGGCACCGCCATCAGGGTCACGATAAATACCAGCAGCGGCAGCGACAGGCGCCATTGCAGCTCGGTTTTCGAGCGAATGTCATCACTGCCAATCAGCGACGAAGTCGGCATCGCATCGCGGTCGGTGACTTCTTCGCTGACGTCTGGCTTGGGCAGCAGCACGCCATAGGTTTCGTAATGGATCGCGCGATAATTGGCCTGGCCCGGGCTGCCGTCGTAGCGGTAGCCGTTGTCGAGGATCAGGTAGCGGTTACCGTCGGAATGGATCTCCTGACGACCCTTTTCGGCCACCAGTACGGAAATCCCGCGATCTTTTTCGTTGGCACCGAGGTTCTTCTGCGAGATGAACACACCACCGAGATTCACCCGGTCGTCACTCAGCGTTTCGGTGTAAGTCACCCGCGTACCGTCGCGCAGTGCCTGGAAGCGGCCCGGCTCAAGCGTATCGAATTCGGTCAGCGCGTCCTGCTTGTTCAGCAGCAACTGGAACTGATTGGCGCCTTGCGGGGCCAGGCTCAGACTCAGCCAGGCGACGACCAGTGCGACCAGGGTCGCCGGAAACAGGGTCATGCGAAACAGACGCTGCTGGCTCATGCCGGTGGCCGAGAGCACGGTCATTTCACTTTCCAGGTACAACCGGCCGTACGCCAGCAGGATCCCGAGAAACAGGCCCAGCGGCAGGATCAGTTGCAGGAAACCCGGCAGACGAAAGCCCATGATCAGGAACAGCGAGCCCGGATCGAGCTGGCCGGCAGCGGCCTGCGCCAGGTATTTGATGAAGCGACCGCTCATGATGATGACCAACAACACGGCGCTCACGGCGCTCAGGGTCAACAGGACTTCGCGGGAAAGATAACGGAAGACGATCAAACCAGACACTCCAGGATTGTCAGGCTAAGGCGGCCAAACAAGCAAACATATCAGCCGGCCCGCAACGCAGAGCCGCCGAAAAAAGATGCGGCATTATCCTGTGATTGGGGTCGCCTGTCACTGCGCACACTCATCCAAGCGTGCAATCGGTTTGCAGATCGTACAACCGAGGGTTGTCAGGCGCGGTGAGCGAGGTTCAAACTGCCGCGTCTGTCGCGGGCACTGACCTGCGCTTCTTCTATCTATAAGCAGGTGGCTGCGCACATCGCAGAACGCCTGTGTTGACCATTCATTAGGGATCCGGACATGGAACTGGTTGTAAAAAGCGTTAGCCCAGAAACGTTGAAAACCGCCACCCTGGTAGTTGCCGTCGGCGAAGGCCGCAAGCTCGGCGCCGCCGCCAGACTGGTCGACGAAATGAGCGGTGGCGCCATCAGCGCCGTGCTCAAGCGTGGCGATCTGGCCGGCAAGGTCGGTCAGAGCCTGCTGCTGCACAGCCTGCCGAACCTCAAGGCCGAGCGCGTTTTGCTGGTCGGTGCAGGTAAAGATGAAGAACTCGGCGACCGCCCGTTCCGCAAAATCATCGCCGGCATCCTCAACACCCTGAAGGGCCTGAATGGCAGCGATGCAGTTCTGGCACTCGATGAAATCATTGTTAAAAATCGCGACAGCTACGGCAAAACCCGTCTGCTGGCTGAAACGCTGGTCGACGGCGAATACACGTTCGACCAGTTCAAGAGCCAGAAAGCCGAACCGCGCGCGCTGAAAAAAATCACCCTGCTGACCATCAAAGCCGCTCAGGCCGAAGTCCAGCGAGCCGTGACCCACGCCACTGCAATCGCCAACGGCATGGCCTTCACCCGTGATCTGGGCAACCTGCCGCCGAACATCTGCCATCCGACGTTCCTTGGCGAGCAAGCCAAGAACCTGGGTAAAGAATTCAAGGATCTGAAAGTCGAAGTCCTCGACGAGAAGAAGATCAAATCACTGGGCATGGGTTCGTTCTACGCCGTCGGCCAGGGCAGCGAACAGCCGCCACGCCTGATTGTCATGCAATACAACGGTGGCAAGAAATCCGAGAAGCCATACGCGCTGGTTGGCAAAGGCATCACTTTCGACACCGGCGGCATCAGCCTGAAACCGGGCGCCGGCATGGACGAAATGAAATACGACATGGGCGGCGCCGCCAGCGTATTCGGCACTCTGCGTGCCGTGCTTGAGTTGAAACTGCCGATCAATCTGGTGTGCATTCTCGCTTGCGCGGAAAACATGCCGAGCGGCAACGCAAGCCGTCCGGGCGACATCGTCACCACCATGAGCGGGCAGACCGTGGAAATCCTCAACACCGACGCCGAAGGCCGTCTGGTGCTGTGCGACGCCCTGACCTACTCCGAGCGTTTCAAGCCGCAGGCAGTGATCGACATCGCCACCCTGACCGGCGCTTGCGTGGTTGCGCTGGGCGCCCACACGTCGGGCCTGCTGGGTAACAACGACGAACTGATCGAGCAACTGCTCAGCGCTGGCAAGACTGCTGACGACCGCGCCTGGCAATTGCCGCTGTTCGATGAGTACCAAGAACAGCTGGACAGCCCGTTTGCCGACATCGCCAACATCGGCGGGCCGAAGGCCGGCACCATCACCGCCGCGTGCTTCCTGTCGCGCTTCACCAAGAATCTCAACTGGGCGCACCTGGACATCGCGGGCACTGCATGGACCAGCGGCGGCAAGGACAAGGGCGCCACTGGCCGTCCGGTGCCACTGCTGACCCAATACCTGCTGGATCGCGCCAAAGCCTGACACCGATGACTGCGGGCGGCGTTTCTATATAGAAGCGCCGCTTGCAGCTCAGGAACCGCAATGACCAAAGTCGACTTTTACATCCTGCCCAGCGCCGATCCTTCGGCACGCCTGGACTTTGCCTGCAAGCTCACCGAGAAAGCCTGGCGCATGGGCCATCGCATCTACCTGCATTGCAGCGATGCGGCTCAGCGTGATGATCTCGATGCGCGCCTGTGGGCGTTCAAGGGCGAAACCTTCGTACCGCACGGCCCTGCCGAAAGCGAACCGGACGGCCTGATTGTGCTGGGATTAGGCGATGACTGCGGCCAGCACGCAGACTTGCTGGTCAATCTCGACTTGAAAGTCCCGGCCTTCGCCAGCAAATTCGCCCGTGTGGCGGAAGTGGTGGTGGAAGACCCGGCGATCCGCGCGGCGGCCCGGGACAGTTTCCGTTTCTACCGGGAACAGGGCTATCCTTTGCAAGACCACCGTTTACAGCGACTCTGAGCATTCCAATGGACACTCCGAAACCGCAGCAAAAGTCCGCACACCTGCTGGACGATCTTGAATCGATCCGTCAGTTGCTCGGCGATGACAACCTGCAACCACCGCTACTGACCGATACGGTCGAGGATGGCGAACAGGAACAGATTCCGATGTTGTTCGATTCGGTAAGCGCGCAAGCGCCAGCCGTCGAGCCGACTCCTACCCCTGCAACGGCCGCGCCCGAGACCAAAGGTCCAGACGCCCTGCTGCATCTCGACCGCGAATTGCGCGCCGCTGCACAATTGATCATGCAAGACGTGATCGACGATTTTGCCCCGCACATCGAGACCGAAATCAAACGCCGCCTCGATGCGCGAATGGAACGGCTCCTCAGCCAATACGAATAATCCGGCCATTTGGGGGCTTTTGTGGCGAGGGGATTTATCCCCGTTCGGCTGCGGAGCAGTCGTAAAACCTGTGCACTGGGTTTGTCTGACAGATCTCTGGGGCCGCTTCGCAGCCCAACGGGGATAAATCCCCTCGCCACAAAGGTTTACTCCAAACATTAGTCTCCAGCCAGCCCTCCCCCGCTCGCCCTCGGCCCCATGCCCCGCTATACTTCCCGGCTTTTCCTGAATAAATGCCAATAGGGTCCCGCCGCGCATGGATAAGACCTACCAGCCGCACGCCATTGAAACTTCCTGGTACAACACCTGGGAGTCCGAGAACTACTTCGCCCCGCAAGGCGCGGGCGACTCCTACACCATCATGATCCCGCCGCCGAACGTCACCGGCAGCCTGCACATGGGTCACGGTTTCAACAACGCGATCATGGACGCCCTGATCCGTTTCCGCCGCATGCAGGGTCGCAATACCCTGTGGCAGCCGGGTACCGACCACGCCGGTATCGCCACGCAGATGCTGGTCGAGCGTCAACTCGAAGCCAAAGGCCAGAGCCGCCACGACCTCGGTCGCGAAAAATTCCTCGAGAAAATCTGGGAATGGAAAGATGAATCCGGCGGCAACATCAGCCGGCAGATCCGCCGCCTCGGCTCATCCGTAGACTGGAGCCGCGAGCGCTTCACCATGGACGACGGCCTCTCGGAAGCGGTGAAAGAAGCCTTCGTGCGCCTGCATGAAGACGGTCTGATCTATCGCGGCAAGCGTCTGGTCAACTGGGACACCAAGCTGCACACGGCGATTTCCGACCTCGAAGTGGAAAACCACGACGAGAAAGGTTTCCTGTGGAACCTCAAGTACCCGCTGGCCGACGGCGCGAAAACCGCTGAAGGCAACGACTTCCTGATCGTCGCGACCACGCGTCCGGAAACCATGCTCGGCGACTCCGCCGTCGCGGTGAACCCGAACGACGAGCGCTACAAAGCTCTGATCGGCAAGTTCGTCGAGCTGCCGCTGGTCGGCCGCCGCATCCCGATCATCGCCGACGACTACTGCGATCCTGAATTCGGCACCGGTTGCGTGAAAATCACCCCGGCCCACGATTTCAACGACTACGAAGTCGGCAAGCGCCACAACCTGCCGCTGATGAACATCTTCGACAAGAACGCGCACGTGTTGCCGGCCTGTCAGGTGTTCAACCTCGACGGCACGCTGAACGAGAGCATCGACGGCAAGATCCCGGCCGAATATGTTGGTCTTGAGCGTTTCGAAGCACGCAAGCAGATCGTTGCCGCGTTCGACGCCGCCGGCCTGCTGGTGAGCATCGACGACCACAACATGAAAGTGCCGAAAGGCGACCGCTCCGGCACCGTGATCGAGCCGTGGCTGACCGACCAGTGGTACGTATCGACCAAACCACTGGCCGAGCCTGCGATTGCAGCCGTTGAAGACGGTCGTATCCAGTTCGTGCCGAAACAGTACGAAAACATGTATTTCTCGTGGATGCGTGACATCCAGGATTGGTGCATCAGCCGTCAGCTGTGGTGGGGCCACCGGATTCCGGCCTGGTACGACGAATCGGGCAAGGTCTACGTCGGTCGCGACGAAGCGGAAGTCCGTGCCAAGCACAACCTCGGCGCCGACGTGACGCTGCAACAGGACAACGACGTTCTCGACACTTGGTTCAGTTCGGGTCTGTGGACCTTCTCCACCCTCGGCTGGCCGGAAAAGACCGAATTCCTGAAGAAATTCCACTCCACCGACGTGCTGGTCACCGGTTTCGACATCATCTTCTTCTGGGTTGCCCGGATGATCATGATGACCATGCACCTGGTGAAGAATGAAGACGGCACGCCGCAAGTTCCGTTCAAGACTGTCTACGTGCACGGTCTGGTGCGTGATGGCCAAGGCCAGAAGATGTCCAAGTCCAAGGGCAACGTCCTTGACCCGCTGGACATCATCGACGGCATCGAGCTGGAAGACCTTGTGCAGAAACGCACTTCCGGCCTGATGCAGCCGAAACTGGCGAAGAAGATCGAGAAGCAGACCCGCGACGAGTTCGCCGACGGCATCGCCAGCTACGGCACCGACGCCCTGCGCTTCACCTTCTGCTCGCTGGCGTCCACCGGTCGCGACATCAAGTTCGACATGGGCCGCGTCGAAGGCTATCGCAACTTCTGCAACAAGATCTGGAACGCCGCGCGTTACGTTCTGGACAAGGGCGAAGACTGCGGCCAGAACGGCGAAGCCTACGAGCTGTCGCTGGCGGATCGCTGGATCATCTCGCAGCTGCAACGCACCGAAGCCGAAGTGACCCGCCAACTGGATCAGTTCCGTTTCGACCTCGCGGCGCAAGCCTTGTACGAGTTCATCTGGAACCAGTATTGCGACTGGTACCTGGAACTGTCCAAGCCTGTGCTGTGGGACGAAAACGCACCGGTAGAGCGGCAGCGCGGCACCCGCCGCACACTGGTTCGCGTACTGGAAGTCGCGCTGCGTCTGGCGCATCCGTTCATGCCGTTCATCACTGAAGAAATCTGGCAGCGCATCGCGCCGCTGGCCGGTATTCAGGGCAAGACGATCATGCTCCAGCCTTGGCCGGTGGCCAACGAAGAGCGCATTGATCCGGCAGCCGAGAGTGACATCGAGTGGCTCAAGGAACTGATGCTCGGCACGCGCAACATCCGTGGCGAGATGAACATCGGTCCGGGCAAGCCATTGCCGATCTATCTGAAGAACGTCAGCGCCGAAGATCAGCGTCGGTTGACCGAGAACGAAGCGCTGCTGAAGAAGCTCGCGCGTCTGGAATCGATCACCGTGCTGGCGGTCGGCGAAGAAGCACCGCTGTCCGCGACCGCGCTGGTTGGCGAAATGGAAGTGCTGGTGCCAATGGCCGGCCTGATCGACAAGGCTGCAGAACTGGCGCGTCTGGACAAGGAAATCCTGCGTCTGCAGGGCGAAGTCCAGCGGGTTGGCGGCAAGCTGTCCAACGCCGGTTTCGTTGACAAGGCCCCGGCCGAAGTCATCGACAAGGAACGCGCCAAACTGGCCGAAGCCGAACAGGCTCTGGGCAAGCTGGCCGAGCAACACGCGCGGATTGCCAGCCTGTAACGGCAAACCGCAATGAAAAAGGGAGGCCCGCAACGGCCTCCCTTTTTTATATCGGTTGCATCACTCCGGACACGTTCCTCCACCCGGCACCCCAATAGCAACTTTTACGAGCGACGGTGGGGATTGGACGATACTGCCGTCGGGGTGCGTAATGGTCCAACTCACAAGCAATGAACCAAACTCACCGACCGGTTTGATTGTGGTCGAATATGGAGCAATGTTGAAGTCCGCGAACGTAATTGGTGACTTTACCTCTTCGGTGAACTTCGCATCCGTTCCCGCAATAGGATTTGTGCCATCGAGCCCTTTGCAGGCCTGAGACCTCAGAGTAATGATGGCACCTGCCATCACATCGTTCGGCAACTGGGCACGGACTCGAATGCCTTCCACGGGACTGGGGATAGTCGCGCAATTGATATAGTTGTGCAGGTTAGCATCTAAAAACTTGGCGGGAGGCAACTCGCTCATGCATATCACTCCTGAAAACACTTTAAGTTAAATAAGATTTGCCCTCCCAGTAAACCCAATGATGATGCTTGCTCCAACTGTCATATATGACAGGTATCCAAGACTTATTCGGAATAAGAAACTTGCCGTGCAAGTGATTTGCACTCGTTTGCTCGGCCACGGTTCAGATGTGGGACAATGGCCGCCAATTTCAGCCATACCCGAATCGACCACGCCCATGAACGCCCCCCGCACACCTCGCCCCGCGCGCAAGAAGCCTGATTCCGCCACCCCGGCCAAGCCCGTGGAGCCGCGTAAAGAGGCCAGCCTGCACCCACGTAATCGCCATCAAGGTCGTTACGACTTCCAGGCGCTGATCAAAACCACGCCGGAACTGGCGAAGTTTGTGATCATCAACCCGTACGGCAAGGAAAGCATCGACTTCGCCAGCCCGGATGCGGTGCGCGTGTTCAACCGGGCGCTGCTCAAGTCGTTCTACGGCATCCAGCATTGGGATATTCCCGCCGATTATCTCTGCCCACCGGTCCCGGGCCGTGCTGATTACGTACACTTCCTGGCTGACATGCTGGCCAGCGTCAACGACGGCGTGGTGCCGCGCGGCGCGATCGTCAACGTGCTGGATATCGGCATGGGCGCCAACTGCGTGTACCCGCTGATTGGTAACAGCGAATATCGCTGGCACTTCCTTGGCTCGGAAATCGATCCGACCGCCGTGGCCGCCGCCAAAGCTATCGTTCAGTCCAACGACCTGAACAAGGTCATCCAGCTGCGCCTGCAAGAGAACCGCAAGCACATTCTGATCGGCCTGCTGGAGCCGGGCGAGCGTTTCGACCTGACCATGTGTAATCCGCCGTTCCACGCTTCGATGGACGAAGCGACCAAGGGCAGCGAGCGCAAATGGCGCGCACTGGGCCGCGCCGACCCGAAACGCAAGTTGCCGGTGCTGAATTTCGGTGGCCAGTCGGCTGAACTGTGGTGTGAAGGTGGCGAAGCACGTTTCGTGACGCAACTGATCGCCGAGAGCGCGAACTTCCAGCACAAGGTGCTGTGGTTCAGCACACTGGTGTCGAAAGCCTCCAACCTCCCCGCAATCGAGACTGCGCTGAAGAAGGCCGGTGTTCTGGAAAGCCAGGTTGTGGAAATGTCCCAGGGCCAGAAGCAAAGCCGCTTCGTCGCCTGGACCTTCCAGACCAAATCCGAACAGCAGATCTGGCGTCGCGACCGCTGGGTTCGCAAGGGCTGAGTTGATCCAAGCCCCGAAGCCGCGATCATTCGCTGCTTCGGGTTTATAAAATCAGCAGGCACAAAAAAACCGTGCCCGGATCACTCCGGTGCACGGTTTTTTATTGCTGCGTCTTACTTGTTCACAGCGTCGGTCAGGCCTTTGGCCACAACCAGCTTGATCACTTTCTTGGCAGCGATTTCGATGGCAGCGCCAGTCGAAGGGTTACGGCCGGTGCGGGCAGGACGCTCGGTCACTTTCAGCTTGCCGATGCCTGGCAGGGTGATTTCGTGGCCGTTTTCCAGCTGATCGGCAACGATTTGGCCCAGTTGGTCCAGAGCGGCACGCGCGGTGGTTTTCGGCGCGTCGATAGCTTCAGCGATGTCGGCGATCAGTTGGTCTTTAGTAAGAGCCATGTAGTGTTCCTTCCCTATCAAATTCATATGGATTGCAGAGTGCAGTGTCAGCCATCGAGCCCGATCTTCTGGATCTGGCACCCTCGGCGATAACCGCGACGAGTCGGGTTATAGATACCGAAATCAGGGTTTGGTTCGACCTGACAAATGCTGAATGCACGCTTAACGCAGTGACTTCGCGTAAGACCGGGCAAAACTAGCACAGCGACAAGGAAATATCCGCCTCTAGCTACCCAAATGGTCAGGTTTATTGCGCTAAATCGTTAAATAAATGCATAAGGGCTGCCGAGTGACCCGGATTTGCCCCTCAGCCCGCGCCAAATCCAGTGGTTGCGGTACACTGAGCGCTTTTTCGGGGGAGCCTGCCCTCCTCCCATTCACCAGCCGAGAAGCCCATGCCGATCCGTCATTGCATCGTCCATTTGATCGACAAAAAACCCGACGGCACGCCCGCAGTTCTGCACGCTCGTGACTCCGAACTGGCCGAGTCCGCGGCCATCGAGAACATGCTCGCCGACCTCAACGAGAGCTATAACGCCAAACAGGGCAAAGCCTGGGGCTTGTTTCATCCGGAGTCCGGCGCGTTTCCGTTCAGCGGCTGGCTGAAGGATTACCTTGAAGGTGGTCAGGACTTCACGGCGTTCAGCCGCGTGGCGGTGGAGCACCTGCAGAAACTGATGGAAGAATCCAACCTGTCGGTCGGTGGCCACGTGCTGTTCGCCCACTATCAGCAGGGTATGACTGATTACCTCGCAATTGCGCTGCTGCATCACAGCGAAGGCGTGGCGGTAACCGACCAGCTCGACGTGACGCCATCGCGGCATCTCGACCTCGGCCAATTGCACCTTGCGGCGCGAATCAATGTGTCCGAGTGGCAGAACAACAAGCAATCCAAGCAGTACATCTCGTTCATCAAAGGCAAGAACGGCAAAAAGGTTTCGGAGTACTTCCGCGACTTCATCGGCTGCCAGGAAGGCGTCGACGGCCCGGGCGAGACCCGTACGCTACTCAAGGCCTTCAGCGATTTCGTCGAGAGCGAAGATCTGCCGGAAGAGTCCGCCCGCGAGAAAACCAAGACACTGGTCGATTACGCCAGCAGTCAGGCCAAACTCGGCGAACCGATGGGCCTGGAAGAACTCTCGGAGCTGATCGACGAGGAA
This sequence comes from Pseudomonas sp. TWP3-2, assembly GCF_049897765.1. NCBI lineage: Bacteria > Pseudomonadati > Pseudomonadota > Gammaproteobacteria > Pseudomonadales > Pseudomonadaceae > Pseudomonas > Pseudomonas sp. TWP3-2. The sequence continues at coordinate 35,198 of NZ_JAFCWW010000029.1, forward strand.
CGCCCGAAAGCCTTCTACGATCACATCCGCAACAAGGATTACGGCTTGTCGCCAGAAATCCCGGCCGACAAACGCACCCTCAACCAGTTCCGCCGCTTTACCGGCCGCGCCGAAGGCCTGTCGATCAGCTTTGAAGCGCATCTGCTGGGCTCGAAGATCGAGTACGACGAAGAAGCCGGCACTCTGATCATCAAGGGCCTGCCGACCTCGCTCACCGATCAGCTGAAGCGTCGTAACTGATGCTCGGCAATGTGCTGAAAAAGGTTCTGCTGGTACTGATCGTGGTGGTGGTCTATCAGAACTGGGGCAAGATCGAGCGCGTATTCAATCCGTCGCAGATGGTCTCGGAGCAAGTCCGCGCCAACGCTGACGTCGTGCTGTACACCACCGACTGGTGCGGCTACTGCAAGCAGACCAAGCGCTTTCTCGATGCCAAGGGGATTGCCTACAAGGAATTCGACATCGAGAAGGACGCCGAGGCGCGCGAGGCGTATGAAGCGTTGGGCGGACGCGGGATTCCGTTGATCGACGTGAATGGAACGTTGATTCGCGGGTTTGACCCGGATGAGATTCTGGCTGCGCTGAAATGAATGAGGGAGCCAATTGGCTCCCTCATTCAGTTTGCTCAGTGTTTTTCGATGCAGAAACCGAAACGCGGGAAGTGCACATGCACCACTCCGCCACGTTCGTCTTCGCGGCGCAGGATCAATTCCTCACGCCCAGCGAACAACAACTCCCCGGCAACCGGATCAACACCGTAATCAGTCGCCGCGATCACTACCTGCTGCCCCGCAACAAAGCCGTTCGGATCAACGAACTGCTCATCCGGTAAAGCCGCTGGTGTCGCATTACGCGCAACCTCCAGCGCGGCATCAGCAGTCATCTCACTTGCCGCGCCATGGCCGAAACCCTGCACCCGGCCGAACCACGCCGCCACCGCTGGATAATCATCAACAAACGGCGCCGTCACGTGCGTCGCCTTCAAGAACCACATCGGATGTGCCAAAGCGAAATCGGCAATCGACGGCTCACCAAACAGGAAGTCGCCCTGCTCGCGCTGCAACTGCTGCTCCAGCCGCGCCATGATCGTTGGCCATTGATGCTTGGCCTGCTCGGCAGACAGGCGCGTCGCGCTGCCACCCGAGAACAGTGCGGCACGATCAGCGATGAACGCCTTGATCGCTTCCGGCGGCAGCTTGCCGAAACGCACCGCCACCGATTCCGGTTGAAACACCAGGCTCACCGCATGCTGAAACACCACCGAATCAGCCCACGCCGCGAAACTCGCCGTGATCATTTCCTGCCCCTGCGGGAAGAACGCCGGTGAAGCTTTTTCCTGCTCCAGACGCCGGGCGATCAATGCGGTGTCGCAATAGATGTCAGCGCCAATCTGCAACACCGGTGTCTTGCGATAGCCGCCGGTCAGCGCAGTCAGATCAGGTTTTGGCATCACCGGCGAGATGTGCACCGAACGCCAGGACAAGCCTTTGAAACCCAACAGCAGACGGGCCTTTTCGGCGAATGGAGAGGTCGGGTAATGATGCAGAATCAACTCGGACATGCTCGGCTCCGCCGCACAAAAAGTGAGTCCGCAGCTTAGCGTGCATTTACATAGCAGCCTACAGATCTGGCTGATGGGAACCTATCAGTCAGATTGATAAGGTGCTCAAGATTTACCGAGCTAAAAAACCGCCTCGGCCGAAACCGGGGCGGTTGTTCTCACACCGATAAACCTTACGTCAGGTCATCAAAGTGATCTCGCAGGAACTCGTAAAAGCGGAACGCTTTAAACGATCTCCATACGAGGCTCAGAGTACGCAGCAAAAGCTTCATACGTTTTGGCCTCCAGTCGGTGGCCAAACCTCCAGCGTGCTTACCGGACCATGTACGCCTTTGGAATACACGCCAGCGTATTCAGTGAGGCGGCCGATTGTGATCCCTCCGAGCCATCATTCCGGCACGGGTGCAACTCCGTGTCAGAGGGCGTGAAATCGGTTCGCCAATCGACTTGGCCTCAGTGACTGCACTGTCATGCGAGCGGACGAATAGTAATCAGATTCTTGAACTGGCTTTTAAACAAATCGAACCAGAAAAGCATTCTCTGGAATGATTGCTTGAAGGCTTGCCCGGCGCCGAAAAGGCGAATAAGCTTCGTCCACGCCAGTGTATTCAGTGAGATGCACCAAGCTCGGCCGCAAACCGATGCTTACGGAAAAAACCGCCCCGCAAGGCGGTTTTTTTTGCCATCAATTTTGTAGCCACTGCCTCGTAGAACAGCGAGGTCTACCTCGACTGATAGGAAGCCACCAAGCATTCCTTGGCACTCTTCCTGAGCTTCTTGATCAACCTTTCCTGACGCAACGCATCGCCCTTGTCGCGACACAACTCGGTATACACCAACGCCATCGCCGGACTCGACAGGAAAAACCGCGCGCCCTTGCCGCTCTGATGTTTGGCAAAGCGGCGCACGGGATCATCGCTGATCCCGCAGTACAACGAGCCGTTGGCCGCGCGTACGAGGTAGACGAACCAGGATTTGCTCACAGGTTTGTCGGCTTCGAGAGGATTTTCGCTGAGGCTGGTCACTTGAGAATCAAGGTGTGTAGGAACAGGCCGCGATCTTATCAGCGACTGGCCTGAAATGCCTTCAGGCCTTTCAGCGCCTGAGAGCGCACCGCGTTGTGCACCACGGGCGTCCAGCCCAGCAACAGCCCTTTGAAACCCAGTGCCTGACGCGACCAGCGCCACAGATCGAAGTGGTCGTGGTGCTCGCAGATCTTGCCGTCGCGAAACACGAAGCGCGCCTGGATATCATTGACCACCGTGTTGCCGGTCTGGCTGAACAGGTAGGTCGCCACCCAATGTGCGCCGCCAGTGCGCTCATCGGCGCGGACGTTGTCGAAGGTCAGGGAGAAATCCCTGGCGCGGGTGGTGAGCATGCGCCACATATCGCCGGCATCGCGCCCGCGCAGTTCACCGAAAGCCGGGTCGCTGAACACTACATCGTCGCTGTAGCAGGCAGCCATCCCTTCGGCGTCGAGACGCTGGAACGCCTCGTAGAAGCGGGTGATCAGGGCGCTGTGGGCTTCACTCATGGGCAAACTACCTTTGGTTGCAAAATGATGGCAGACGATTGCCAGCACGATAGTCTGCAAACGCGGGAAACACTATCGGCATTCGCGCTCCGAATACCGACAGTGCGGATGCTTCAGATCTTCTCGCTTTCGACCTGCACGTACAGCGAGCGCCCGGCACCGAGTCCGGCAATGATCGCACCAAGACCGATGATGCCGAAGATCCAGCCCACCGCGTTCCAGCCACCGGTCCAGTCATGCACGATGCCGACCGCGAACGGCCCCATCGACGCCAGGGTGTAGCCGAAGCCCTGCGCCATGCTCGACAGATTGGCCGCGACATGCGCATCACGCGAGCGCAGCACGATCAACGTCAACGCCAGACTGAACGCACCGCCCTGCCCAAGTCCGAGCAGAATCGCCCAGCCCCACAGGCCTTCAATCGGTGCGTACAGGCAACCGAACAGACCGCCGAGCGTCATCGCCATCACCACCACGATGGCCAGACGCTGATCCTTGCCACGCGTCGCCAGCCAAGGTGCGGCCAGTGAGCTGGCGAGCTGAACGATCACCGAACCGGACAACACCAGACCCGCTTGGGTCGGTGTCAGCCCGCGACCGATCAGGATCGACGGCAACCAGCCGAATACGATGTAGGCCAGCGACGATTGCAAGCCCATGTACAGCGTGACCTGCCAGGCCAGCGGATCACGCAACAGACCGCGCACCCGATAAGCCACATTGTGCGCGCCATGTTTCTGCCCGACTTGCGGCAACCAGAACACCGCCGCAACCAGCGCCGGAATCACCCAGAATCCCAGGCCTACAGCCCAGCGGTGATCGAAGTGTTCGCTCAACGGTACGGTCGAACCCGCCGCCATCGCCGCACCGAGACACAGGGCCATGGTGTACACGCCAGTCATGGTGCCGGCGTGTTTGGCGAAATCGCGTTTGACGATACCCGGCAGCAATACGCCGATGATGCCGATACTCGCGCCGCCCAACACGCTGCCCGCAAACAGGCCGATTTCTCCGAAATTGCTGCGCAGGATAATCCCACCAGCCAGCGTCAGAAGAATCCCCAGTACAACGCGTTCGGCGCCAAAACGCCGCGCCAGAATCGGCGCCATCGGCGCGAACAGACCAAGGCACAGCACCGGCAAAGTCGTCAGCAGGCCGGCGTGTGCAGCCGACAAACCCAGGCTTTTCGACACGTCAGTGAGCAGCGGCGCCATGCTCGACAGCGCCGGGCGCAGGTTCAACGCGACCAGGATAAGACCCAGCAGCAATAGCCATGGCCGGCGCACCAGCGGATGACTTTGCTGCACTTGCTCGTCGTCGGCCTCGGCGTCGATCAGCAGCTCTTCCAGCTCTGCGGTGCGTTTGGGGGCTGTGGATATCTCACTGCGGGGCATGGTTTTCTCGGTTTCAAGGTTCATTGATCAACTGCCTGGATAAGGCTTTTGCCCGTTCCGGATCGCGCTGTTCGACCGCATCGAGCAACTCGATGTGCAGATCGAACACTTCCTGGCGACGCGGGACGATGTTCAAGGTCTGGCGCAACTGCGCGCCGACGATGCTGGAGAAATAGCGGTACAACTCACTGAGCGCCGGGTTGTGCGCGGCGTCCACCAGTCCCTGGTGAAACACCAGATCACACGCGACGTAGGTGTCGAGATCGCCGTGGTAGTGACAACCGCTGGTACCGAGCGCCTCACGCAACGTCGCCAGGTCTTCATCGGTGCGGCGCAGTGCAGCCAGACCAATGGCCTCGACTTCGAGGATGTGCCGGGTTTCCCGCGCCTGATCCAGCGAGCAGCGCGAGAGTGCCTTGAGCGTGTCCATCGGATCGACCACCGCCCTCAGATAACTGCCGTCGCCCTGACGGATCTCGATCAATCCAGAGAACGCCAATACACGCATGGCTTCGCGCACGGTGTTACGGCTGATGCCCAGCTCTGAGCTGAGCTCAGGCTCGGTCGGCAAGCGCTGACCGACAGCCCATATGCCATCGGTGATGCGCTGGCGTAGCTGATCCAGGGCCTGATCGACCAAGGATCGCTTAATAAGTGGAGAAATGTCTGACATGGGATTCGCCTTTTCATCCAATCATCGGATGAATTTTCTGACATGTTAGTCAGCTTCGTGTAGGACGGCAACCGCCTAGGGTCAGATGGAGAGAAAAGGAGCGGGATTTTCGATTAGTCAAAATTACCCTTTAAGGGTAATTTCAGGGACAGGTTAATAGCATCTTATGGAAAAGCACACGCCTCATTACGACTTGGCGGTGGTCAGGGAAGAGGTTCTCAGGATGGGAGCCGAAGCGTTCACTATGACGGCTCGTGAAGGCGGACGAAAAATGGGCTTAAGCATTGGCCAGATGCTCAGGGTGGTTTATTTGCTGGAGTATCGAATGCTCCACAAATCGATGACCAGCCATGCAGACCATCGAGTCTGGCAAGACGTGTATTACAGTAAATTCGAGAATCGGGAGATTTACATCAAGGTGACCTACCGCCCCCGCGGAGGTCATCCGGTGATCTCCTTCAAGGAGAAACACCCATGAAAACTCAGCAATGCGTCAGCTGCGGTACCCACGATGGAATGCATCACTTTTCAGGTCGAACCTTTACCATCGATTACAAGCAATTCGCGCGGGTGGTACACCATATCGCGGGCTGGGAATGCCAAGTCTGCCATGAGATCGAATTCGATCAGCAGACGGACAGTGCCAAGCGCTACTCCGATGCCAGCGACAAACTGCTCGAAGACTGCTTTCAAATCATGGGAAGCGAGATGAAACGCATCCGCCGCAAACTGCATCTCACACAAAAAGACGCAGTAGCCCTACTGTCAGGCGGCGGTCACAACGCCTTTTCTCGTTATGAACGCGGCGAAATCGCTCCGCCTCAAGCGCTGTTCGCGCTGATGCACCTGCTGGATCGTCACCCGCACCTCCTCGCCGAAGTACAGGCGTTGAGTGAAGGTACTAACCTGCGGCGATTGCTCGCCGAGCGTTTCCCTGAACATGAAACTGCGTTGGTCACCTGATTGGATCTGCAACCAAAAATAAACCCGGAACTGAGTCCGGGTTTATTTCACTGCCTGAATCCGATCAATGCAGAATCTGGCTCAGGAACAGCTTGGTACGCTCATTCTGCGGATTGTCGAAGAAGTCGTTTGGCGCTGCCTGTTCAACGATCTCGCCCTTGTCCATGAAGATCACGCGGTTGGCCACGGTCCGCGCAAAACCCATTTCGTGGGTTACGCAGAGCATGGTCATGCCGTCTTCCGCCAGACCGATCATAGTGTCGAGAACCTCTTTGACCATCTCGGGATCGAGCGCCGAAGTCGGTTCGTCGAACAGCATGATTTTCGGTTTCATGCACAGCGCACGGGCAATCGCCACACGCTGTTGCTGACCGCCGGACAGTTGCCCCGGAAACTTGTGCGCCTGCTCCGGAATGCGTACGCGTTCCAGATAATGCATGGCGATTTCCTCGGCCTTGCGCTTGGGCATCTTGCGCACCCACATCGGCGCCAGCGTGCAGTTCTGCAGGATGGTCAAATGCGGGAACAGGTTGAAGTGCTGGAACACCATGCCGACTTCACGGCGGATCGCTTCGATCTGCTTGAGGTCATTGGTCAGCTCGACGCCGTCTACCACAATGCGGCCCTGCTGGTGTTCTTCCAGACGATTCAGGCAACGGATGGTGGTGGATTTGCCGGAGCCCGACGGGCCGCACAGCACGATACGCTCGCCCTGCTTGACGTTGAGGTTGATGTCTTTCAGTACGTGGAACTGGCCGTACCACTTGTTCACGCCCTGCATCTGAATAATGCCTTCGGGGCTCACAGGCTTTTTGATTGCTTCGCTCATTACAGAACTTCCCAAATTAGGTAGCGACTTAGCGCTTGTGGCCAGTGTCGAGCTTGCGTTCCAGATGCATGGAATAGCGCGACATACCAAAACAGAAAATCCAGAACACCAGGGCGGCGAACACGTAGCCTTCGGTGGCCATGCCCAGCCATTTCGGATCGGCAGCGGCTTGCTTGACGCTGTTGAGCAGGTCAAACAGGCCGATGATGATCACCAGACTGGTGTCCTTGAACAGCGCAATGAAGGTGTTGACGATGCCGGGAATAACCATCTTCAGGGCTTGCGGCAGAATCACCAGGCCCATCGAACGCCAGTAGCCCAGGCCCATCGCCGCAGCGGCTTCGTATTGACCTTTGGGGATCGCTTGCAGCCCGCCGCGCACCACTTCGGCGACGTACGCCGACTGGAACAGGATCACGCCGATCAGCGCTCGCAGCAGCTTGTCGAAGTTCATGCCTTCGGGCAAGAACAGCGGCAGCATCACCGAGGACATGAACAGCACGGTGATCAACGGCACGCCGCGCCAGAACTCGATGAAGGTCACGCAGACCACGCGGATCGCCGGCATGTTCGAACGGCGACCGAGGGCCAGGACGATGCCCAGCGGCAATGCGCCGGCGATACCGACAGTGGCGATCACCAGGGTCAGCATCAGGCCGCCCCACTGGCTGGTCGCCACCTGAGTCAGACCGAACACACCGCCGTGCAGCAGACACCAGGCCACGATCGGGTAGATCACCAGAAAGCTCAGCCCGTACACCGCTTTGTGCGCGACGCGCTTGATGAACAACGGCGCGACGCCAATCACCGCCAGCCACACGGTCAGGTCAACGCGCCAGCGCAGATCGGCCGGGTAGTAGCCGTACATGAACTGGCCGAAACGCTGCTGAATGAACACCCAGCAGGCGCCCTCCTTGGTGCAGTCGGCGCGGGTGGTGCCGACCCAGTTGGCGTCGATGATCGCCCAGCTGAGAATCGGCGGCACGATCAGGTAAATCAGGTAGAACGCGAACAGCGTCAGCAGCGTGTTGAGCCAGCTGGAGAACATGTTCGCGCGCATCCACGCCACCACGCCGATGCTGCTGCTCGGTGGGGGCATGTCGGGTTTGAAAGTATGAGTACTCATGCGCTTTTCCTTACCGCTCGATCAGCGCAATGCGCTTGTTGTACCAGTTCATCAGCAGGGAAATGCTGATACTGATCGCCAGGTACACGCTCATGGTGATGGCAATCACTTCGATCGCCTGACCGGTCTGGTTGAGCACGGTGCCGGCGAACAGCGAAACCATTTCCGGATAACCGATACCGGCCGCCAGCGAGGAGTTCTTCGCCAGGTTCAGGTATTGGCTGGTCAGCGGTGGAATGATTACGCGCAGAGCTTGCGGAATGATCACCTTGCGCAAGGTCGGGCCGTTGCGCAGTCCCAGCGAACGCGCCGCTTCGGTCTGGCCGTGGCTGACCGACTTGATCCCAGACCGTACGATCTCGGCGATGAACGCCGCGGTGTACACGGTCAGGGCCAGGGTCAACGCGAGCAGTTCCGGGATCAACACCCAGCCGCCAACGAAGTTGAAGCCTTTGAGCTGCGGCATTTCCCAATGCAGCGGCGCGCCGAAGATCAGTGCGCACAGCGCCGGAATCACTACGAGGATGGCCAGGCCAACCCAGAATTTGTGAAACGGGACGCCGGTTTCTTCAAAACGCTTGGTCGCCCAGCGGTTCATCAGCACGACGCCGATGATGGCCACCACGACGCTGATCACGAACGCCCAGAAACCGTCCGCCGCCAGCGCGCCCGGCATGTTCAGGCCACGGCTGCTGACAAAAAAGGTATCGCCGAAGTTGTGACTGTTGCGCGGTCCCGGCATGGTCAGGAACACCGCGAAGTACCAGAACAGGATTTGCAACAGCGGCGGAATGTTGCGGAAGACTTCCACATACACCGTCGCCAGTTTGCTGATGATCCAGTTCGGCGACAGCCGCGCCACGCCGACGATGAAGCCGAGCAAGGTCGCGAGGATCACGCCGATGAACGTCACCAGCAAGGTGTTGAGCAGACCGATCACGAATACCCGGGCATAGCTGTCCGATTCGGTGTAGTCGATCAGGTGTTGAGCGATGCCGAACCCGGCGCTGCGCTCCAGAAAGTCGAAGCCGGAGGTGATGCCCCGGTGTTGCAGGTTGGTCTGAGTGTTATCGAACAGATACCAGCCCATCGAGACCACCGCGACAATGGTGATGATCTGGAATAGCCACGCACGCACTCGTGGATCGCTGAGGCTGAACCTCTGCTTTGGTGCGCCGATTGAATTTTGCATGAAGTGCCCCGAAAGAAATGGAACAGAACATCACCCGGCGGTTGGCCCGCCGGGTGATAGAACCATTAGCGCACTGGTGGTGCGTACTGAATGCCGCCGTTGTTCCACAGCGCGTTCAGGCCACGGTCGATTTCCAGCGGAGTGCTCTTGCCGAGGTTTTTCTCGAAGATTTCGCCGTAGTTACCGACCTGGGAAACGATTTTCACCACCCAGTCCTTCGGCAGTTTCAGATCCTTGCCGTACTCACCGTCGCCGCCCAGCAGACGTGCAACGTCCGGGTTCTTGGTCGACTTGGCTTCTTCCAGTACGTTTTTCGACGTCACGCCGGCTTCTTCAGCGTTGAGCAGCGCATAGCCGACCCAGCGCACGATAGCCAGCCACTCGTCATCGCCGTTACGCACGACTGGACCCAGCGGTTCTTTGGAAATGGTTTCCGGCAGAACCACGTAGTCCTTCGGCGTAGCCAGTTTGCTGCGCTGAGCGAACAGTTGCGATTTGTCCGAGGTCAGCACGTCGCAACGACCGGATTCCAGCGACTTGGCGCTTTCATCGGAGGTGTCGAAAGTGATCGGGGTGTACTTCAGGCCATTGGCGCGGAAGTAGTCGGACACGTTCAGCTCGGTGGTGGTACCGGCCTGGATGCAGATGGTTGCACCGTCCAGTTCCTTGGCACTTTTCACGCCCATCTTGCTGTTGGCCAGGAAGCCCACGCCGTCGTAGTAAGTGATGAAGCCGGGGAATTTCAGGCCCATGCCCGCGTCACGCGAACTGGTCATGGTGGTGTTGCGCGACAGGATGTCGATCTCGCCCGATTGCAGCGCGGTGAAGCGCTCTTTGGCATTCAACTGACTGAATTTGACCTTGGTCGCGTCGCCGAAAACCGCAGCGGCCACAGCACGGCAGACGTCAGCGTCGATCCCGAGGATCTTGCCGGTCGAATCCGGTACCGAGAAACCCGGCAGACCGTCGCTCACGCCACACTGCACGAAACCTTTCTTCTGCACGGCATCCAGGGTTGCACCCGCCTGAGCGAACCCGCTGACACCGAGGACTGCTGCAGCAGTCACGATGGCCAGGGTGGATTTCAACATCTTCATTCAAACCTCCAGTTTTGCTCTTGTTGTGTCGGAGCTTGAGTTCCGTCGCACCCTTTTGAGGCGTTGCTGACCCGTGTTGGCTTTTTTTAGGGTCAACCGACGCAGAACCTTCGCTATGAGTCTAGTAGGAGACAATCCACATCATGGACAACTCACTTCTCACCATCGGCCGAACGGGCTGTAGCCCTTTCACGTTCGCTAAGCCCGTAGCGGTCATTGGCGAACATCCATCACCGGATTCTTTGCTTTCCCCCCGCCCGACGTTCACTGATAGTGTTACCGCCGGGCGCGAGATCAACTGCGCGAATTCTTCATAGCAAAGCCCGTACCACACTGGTCGCCGATACGACTGTGCGACAGGTCAATAGCAAAACTTGTAACCTTGCGACATCTTCTTAACGGATCACCCCGGCGCGCACCTCAATCACGCACTTAATGAGAGCGCCCGCACATATTTGGAGCAGCCATGACCGAGCCCTTGATTCTTCAGCCTGTTAAGCCCGCAGACGCCTGCGTGATCTGGCTGCACGGCCTCGGCGCCGATCGTTACGACTTCCTGCCGGTGGCCGAGGCCCTGCAGGAAAACCTGTTGAGCACACGCTTTGTATTGCCACAGGCGCCTACTCGTCCCGTGACCATAAATGGCGGATATGCCATGCCGAGCTGGTACGACATCAAGGCCATGAGCCCGGCACGCGCGATTGATCGCGATGAGCTGGAAGCTTCCGCCGATCATGTCCTCGAATTGATCGAACAACAGCGCGCCAGCGGAATAGACGCCTCGCGGATTTTTCTCGCAGGGTTTTCCCAAGGTGGCGCCGTGGTTTATCACAGCGCTTTTCTGCGCTGGCAGGGCCCCCTGGGCGGGGTGATCGCATTGTCGACGTATGCGCCGACTTTCAGTGATGAACTGGAGTTATCCGCCAGTCAGCAGCGAATTCCGGTGCTGGCGTTGCACGGTCAGTTCGACAACGTGGTACAGAACTCGATGGGCCGCACGGCGTATGAGTATCTGAAGGCTCATGGTGTCACCGTGACATGGCAGGAATACCCAATGGAGCACGAAGTGTTACCCGAGGAAATTCGCGATATCGGCGTGTGGCTGAGCGAACGCCTGCGCTGATCAGTTCTGCAATAAAAGCCCTTTGATCATCCCACTACGCCGCGCCCGATTCTTGCATTACACTGGCCGGCGTACATTCCTTAACCAATTGATGAGATGACCGTGCTCAAAGCACTCAAGAAAATGTTCGGTAAAAGCGAGGCTGAGCAGCTCGCGCCAGTTCCCAGTGCGCCGTCCCGCGCCTCCGGTCATCAAAGCGATGCCCCTCAAGCTGACCGCCACGTTCCGGTAGCGGCACCCAAACGCGAACCACGGCCAGCACCGGCCACGCCTGTTGTTGATGCTCCAGTTGCCGAGCCAGCACACAGCGAAGCGCCGAAACCAGCCAAGCCGCGTCGCGAACCGAAGCCCAAGGCGCCGGTGATTCCGTGGAAGCTCGAAGACTTCGTCGTCGAACCACAGGAAGGCAAAACCCGTTTCCACGATTTCAAATTGTCCCCGGAACTGATGCATGCCATCCAGGACCTGGGCTTCCCGTACTGCACGCCGATCCAGGCGCAGGTGCTGGGTTTCACCCTCGCCGGCAAAGACGCCATCGGCCGCGCCCAGACCGGTACCGGCAAAACCGCCGCGTTCCTGATCTCGATCATCACCCAGCTGCTGCAGACCCCGCCGCCGAAAGAGCGCTACATGGGTGAGCCACGCGCACTGATCATCGCGCCAACCCGCGAGCTGGTGGTGCAGATTGCCAAAGACGCCGCGGACCTGACCAAGTACACCGGCCTCAACGTCATGACGTTCGTTGGCGGCATGGACTTCGACAAGCAGCTCAAGCACCTCGAGGCGCGCCACTGCGACATCCTCGTGGCCACGCCGGGCCGTCTGCTCGACTTCAACCAGCGCGGCGACGTGCATCTGGACATGGTCGAAGTGATGGTGCTGGACGAAGCCGACCGCATGCTCGACATGGGTTTCATCCCGCAAGTGCGGCAGATCATTCGTCAGACGCCGCCGAAGAACGAGCGTCAGACGCTGCTGTTCTCCGCGACCTTCACCGAAGACGTGATGAACCTCGCCAAGCAATGGACCACCGACCCGTCGATCGTCGAGATCGAGTCGCAGAACGTGGCCAGCGAAAACGTCGAGCAACATATTTACGCGGTAGCAGCCGCCGACAAATACAAACTGCTCTACAACCTCGTCACCGACAACGGTTGGGAGCGGGTGATGGTCTTCGCCAACCGCAAGGATGAAGTGCGGCGCATTGAAGAACGTCTGGTGCGTGATGGCGTCAACGCCGCGCAACTGTCCGGCGACGTGCCGCAGCACAAGCGCATCAAGACTCTGGAAGGTTTCCGCGAAGGCAAGATCCGCGTACTGGTTGCCACCGACGTCGCCGGTCGCGGCATCCACATCGACGGCATCAGCCACGTGATCAACTTCACCCTGCCGGAAGTCCCGGACGACTACGTGCACCGCATCGGCCGTACCGGTCGCGCCGGCGCCGATGGTGTGTCGATCAGCTTCGCCGGAGAAGATGACTCTTATCAGTTGCCTTCGATCGAAGAGAAGCTGGGCCGCAAGATCAGCTGTGAAACACCGCCGACGCATCTGTTGCGTGCGGTTGAGCGCAAGCGTCCCGAGTAAGCGAAGCGATAAAGGAAAGCGCAGCCGGCAACGGACTGCGCTTTTTTTTCGTCTGGATATTGTTCGCCTCGACTAAAAGTCCATAATGGACAAATTAGTTTATATCCAGACGGCGGAGCCGACATGTCCAGTACGCCTTACGTGATCGACCAGACCCAGGCCCGCGAGTTGCTGGCGCGGATTGATGTGCCGCAGATCCTGCGCAACCTGTTCCGTGATCTGGCGGCCGGGCACGCAGTGCAACCGGCGCAGCAACTGGTGGAATTTCCACAGGGCGCCGGGGATTTCATCAATTATCTGGGCGTACTCGCCGAGGACGGCGTGTACGGGGTCAAGACTTCGCCGTACATCGTGCGCGAGCAAGGCCCGCTGGTGACCGCGTGGACGCTGTTGATGTCGATGAAGACCGGCCAACCGCTGCTGTTATGTGATGCCGGTGAGCTGACCACCGCACGCACGGCGGCGACCACAGCGGTGGCAGTCGATGCCCTTGCGCCGTTGAACGCACAACGCCTGGCGATCATCGGCAGCGGCAAGGTCGCCCAGGCGCACCTGCATTACGTCAAAACATTGCGCGACTGGCAGAGTATTACGTTCTATTCGCCAAGCCTGAGCTCCGACGCCGAAACCGCGAAACTGCTGAAATCCCTCGATCCACGCCTGACCATCGCCGCCAGCCGCGAAGCCGCCATCGCCGATGCTGACGTGATCATGCTCTGCACTTCGTCCGCCGGCCCGGTGATTGACCCGGCGAACCTGAGCAAACCGGCGCTGATCACTTCGATCAGCACCAACGCTGCACGCGCTCACGAAGTGCCGCCGCACAGCCTCAACGACATGCAGGTGTTCTGCGACTATCGTCTGACCACCCCGGGTTCGGCGGGTGAGATGTTGATTGCCGCTGAACAACACGACTGGAATCCCGATTCAATCCTCGGTGACCTCGCGGACCTGCTCAGCGAAAAAGTGCAGCGCCCGGAATATCACCGCCACGTATTTTTCCGCTCGATTGGCCTGGGCCTGGAAGACATCGCCCTGGCCAATGCGGTTTACCAATTGCAGCGCTGACAGCGGAGATCATCATGAGCCACGCAGATTTCATCATCATCGGCGGCGGGATTGCCGGCGCTTCCAGCGGTTTCTGGTTGTCGCCGCACGGCAAGGTGATCGTGCTGGAGCGCGAATCGCATCCGGCCTATCACTCCACCGGCCGTTCGGCCGCGCTGTTCACTGCCGCGTACGGCACGCCGCAGGTGCGCGCGCTGACTCAGGCCAGTCGCGCGTTTTTCGATAACCCGCCCAGCGGATTTTGCGAACATCCACTGCTGACCCCACGCGGCGAGATGACCGTGGATTTCACCGGCGATCCGGCCGAGCTCAACAATCAATACCTGAGCGCCAAAGCCACGGTGCCGGAGATGCAACTGCTCAGCGCCGATGAAGCCTGCGCAAGGCTGCCGATCCTGCGCCGGGAAAAAGTCCACGGCGCAATCTACGATCCGTCCGCCAGCGACATCGACACTGACGCGCTGCATCAGGGTTATCTGCGCGGTATTCGCCGCAACAAAGGCGAAGTGCACACCGATTGCCAGGTGCTGGGCCTGAGCCGCGATGCCGAAGGCCTGTGGCAGGTCGAGACCAACGGCCAGACGTTCAGCGCCCCGGTTGTTATAAATGCCGCAGGCGCGTGGGCCGACAAGGTCGGTGCATTGGCCGGCGCCCAGCCGTTGGGCCTGCAACCGAAGCGCCGCGCCGCGTTCATTTTCGCCGGCCCTGAAGGCGTGGATATTCATCACTGGCCGATGCTGGTCAGCCTCGATGAATCGTTCTATATGAAGCCCGACGCGGGCATGTTCCTTGGCTCGCCAGCCAACGCCGACCCGGTGGAACCGCATGACGTGCAGCCGGAAGAACTCGACATCGCCATGGGCATTTACCAGATCGAGGAAGCCACCACCCTGACCATCCGCCGCCCGACCCGCACCTGGGCCGGTTTGCGCAGCTTCGTCGCTGACGGTGACCTGCTTTGCGGTTTCGATCCGCAGGTACCGGGGCTGTTCTGGGTCGCGGCGCAGGGCGGTTACGGCATTCAGACGTCTCCCGCCATGGGCCAGGCCAGTGCGGCATTGGTGCGCGGTGAAGCACTGCCCGAACACCTGCAGCAGTTCGGTCTGAACGCCGCGATGCTCGCCCCTGCCCGCCTGCGCGGATGACGCGCGCGACCGATTGCGGCACACTCGCAGCGCCCCTGTGCACGAGGCGCTGACGCTTTCTGGAGCTACACAATCATGACCGCCGCCGAAACCAAACCCGAGCTGAACGACGCTGCGCTGGACAACTTCCGCGCCATCGCCGACGCCATCGCCACGCTGTTCTATCCCCACGCTGAAGTGGTGCTGCACGACCTGCGCACGCAGAAGGTCGATTACATTGCCAACAACCTGTCGAAGCGCGACATCGGCGATGACTCGGCGCTGGAAGACATGCTCAGTGAAGACGTCAGCGAACGGAACATCGGCCCCTACGAAAAGCTCAACTGGGACGGTCAGAAGATTCGCAGCCTGAGCAGCGTGCTGCGTGACAGCGAAGGGCGTCCGCTGGCGGTGCTGTGCATCAATCTGAATATTTCGCTGTTCGAGAATGCCAAGGCTGCGCTGGATCTGTTTCTCTCGCCGAGCAAACTGATCCCGCAACCGGACTCACTGTTTCGCGATGACTGGCAGGAGCGCATCAACACCTTCCTGCACAACTGGCTGCGCGAACGGCAGCTCAGCCTGAGCGTGCTGACGCGTGATCACAAACGGGAATTGGTCTTGGCGTTGCACGCCGAGGGCGCGTTCAAAGGCAAGAGTGCCTCGAACTATGTGGCGAATGTGCTGAACATGGGGCGGGCGACGGTTTACAAGCATTTGAAGGAGTTGAAGGGCTGAACTTTATTGGCTGGTCTGGCCTCATCGCTGCATTGGTATCTACACATCTAAGTTCTTCGGCTGGCCATCCAGCCGATGGCTTCTTTAGCAAAAGCCGCCAGCTCCTCTGGGGTGTGTTGCTCCAACGTCTCACACATGGCCAAAAGCA
>NZ_JAFCWW010000030.1:0-48333 GCF_049897765.1 Pseudomonas sp. TWP3-2
TTCACGACTTGCAGCTTGAAGCTGTCGTCGAATGCCCTGCGTTTTTTGGTCATGAATAACTCCTCGATAGATGCATTTTCCACCTATCGGGGTGTCCGGGGAAATTAGACCACTGCACTACAGCGACCTGAATTATCGAGTCGAACTCAGATTTTAAAACCAATGGAGATCGGCTCCCTTTCCCCCTCTCCCTGAGGGAGAGGGCTGGGGTGAGGGGGTAGCTCTTGATCTACCTCTCCAGTAACCTGTGCGCCAAATTCCAAGGCCACCTCCATGCTCTTCCTGATCGCCTACATCAGCAGCGTCGTGCTGATCAACTTCGCCTTTTCCACCGCGCCCCACCTGGACATCATTTGGTCGGCCTGGGGTGGTCTGGTGTTCGTGCTGCGCGACATGGTGCAAACCCGCTTTGGCCACGGCGCAATCATTGCCATGTTGGCGGCATTGGTGCTGTCTTACATCACGTCCGACCCGTCTATTGCCTTGGCCAGCGCCACCGCTTTCGCGGTTTCCGAGTGCATCGACTGGCTGGTGTTCAGCATCACTAAACGGCCCCTGCGTGATCGCTTGTGGATAAGTTCGGCACTGAGCATCCCTCTCGACACTTTCATCTTCTTCGGCATGATCGACTTGCTGACCCCGCCGGTGATCATCACCGCGCTGGTCTCGAAATTTGCCGGCGTCACCGCCGTCTGGCTGATCATGGCCTGGCGCGAGCGCAAACAGGCTGTCGCTGGCTGAAGCCAAACCCTGCAGTTCATGTAAAATGCCGCGCTTTCTCCCTCTGGAAAGCGCGCATGGCGCCGCTTTCCTCGATGATCCGCTTCCTTGAGGACCTTCAGATGACCCGTATCGGAACTCCATTGTCGCCGACCGCGACCCGCGTATTGCTGTGTGGCTGTGGTGAGTTGGGCAAGGAAGTGGTAATCGAACTGCAGCGCCTGGGCGTGGAAGTGATTGCCGTTGACCGTTACGCCAATGCGCCGGCCATGCAAGTCGCGCATCGCAGTCATGTGATCAACATGCTCGACGGCGCCGCCCTGCGTGCTGTGATCGAAGCCGAGAAACCGCATTTCATCGTGCCGGAAATCGAAGCCATCGCCACCGCGACCCTGGTCGAACTGGAAGCTGAAGGCTTCACCGTGATCCCGACCGCGCGCGCTGCGCAACTGACCATGAACCGCGAAGGCATCCGTCGTCTGGCCGCGGAAGAGCTGGACCTGCCAACCTCACCGTACCACTTCGCCGACACCTTCGAGGACTACAGCAAAGCCGTTGCAGACCTGGGTTTCCCGTGCGTGGTCAAACCGGTAATGAGCTCCTCGGGCAAAGGTCAGAGCCTGCTGCGCAGTACCGATGACGTGCAGAAAGCCTGGGATTACGCGCAAGAGGGCGGGCGCGCCGGCAAAGGTCGGGTGATCATCGAAGGCTTCATCGATTTCGACTACGAAATCACCCTGCTGACCGTACGCCACATTGGTGGCACTACGTTCTGTGCGCCGGTCGGCCACCGTCAGGAGAAGGGTGACTATCAGGAATCCTGGCAGCCACAGGCCATGAGTCCGGTGGCGTTGGCTGAGTCCGAGCGGGTTGCCAAAGCGGTCACCGAAGCGTTGGGTGGCCGCGGTCTGTTCGGCGTCGAGCTGTTCATCAAAGGCGATCAGGTGTGGTTCAGCGAAGTTTCGCCGCGTCCGCACGACACCGGTCTGGTGACTTTGATTTCTCAGGATCTGTCGCAGTTCGCCCTGCATGCGCGGGCGATTCTCGGTCTGCCGGTGCCGCTGATCCGTCAGTTCGGCCCATCGGCTTCGGCGGTGATTCTGGTGGAAGGGCAGTCGACTCAGACGGCTTTCGCCAATCTTGGAGCCGCCCTGAGTGAGCCGGACACGGCGCTGCGTCTGTTTGGCAAGCCGGAAGTGAATGGCCAGCGCCGCATGGGTGTGGCGCTGGCGCGGGATGAGTCGATTGAACTGGCTCGCGCTAAAGCCACCCGTGCTTCGCAGGCTGTTGTCGTAGAGCTGTAAACCGAGGCGCGCCCATCGCGGGCAAGCCCGCTCCCACAGGTTTTTTTGTCGTACACAAAATTTGTGACCAACAGAAATTCCTGTGGGAGCGGGCTTGGTCCGGGCGGCGATCCGACGATGGCGGTCTGTCAGGCAACCCGATTCAGGTCGTTATCCCGCGTCTCTTTCAGGCACAGCACAGCAATCAGGCTGAGCACCGCTGCCACCGACACATACCCGCCGACGTAACTCAAACCCCCCATCGCCACCAGTTTCTGCGCAAAGAACGGCGCCGCCGAGGCTCCGACAATGCCGCCGAGGTTGTAGGCCGCTGATGCGCCGGTGTAACGCACGTGCGTGGGGAACAACTCCGGCAGCAGCGCGCCCATCGGGGCAAATGTCACGCCCATCAGAAACAGCTCGATGCACAGGAACAGCGCCACGCCCCAGGTCGATCCCTGAGTCAGCAACGGTTCCATCAGAAACCCCGACAGAATCGCCAGCACGCCACCGACGATCAGTACCGGTTTGCGTCCATAGCGGTCGCTGGCCCAAGCCGACAGCGGTGTGGCGGCCGCCATGAACAACACAGCGAAGCACAGCAAGCCGAGGAAGGTTTCGCGGCTGTAGCCCAGCGTGGATACCCCGTAACTCAGGGAAAACACCGTCGAGATGTAGAACAGCGCATAGCACACCACCATTGCCGCCGCGCCCAGCAGGGTCGGGGCCCAATACTGAGTGAACAGCTCGACCAACGGCACTTTCACTCGTTCCTGACGAGCGATGGCGTTGGCGAACACTGGCGTTTCATGCAGCTTCAAGCGCACGTACAGGCCAACCATGACCAAGGCTGCGCTGAGCAGGAATGGAATGCGCCAGCCCCAACTGCGGAACTGTTCGTCGTCCAAGGTCATGGCCAGGGTCAGGAACAGACCAGTGGCAGCGAGGAAGCCAATCGAAGGGCCGAGCTGCGGGAACATGCCGAACCATGCGCGTTTGCCCTTGGGGGCGTTCTCGGTAGCCAATAAAGCAGCACCGCCCCATTCACCGCCAAGTCCCAACCCTTGGCCGAATCGCAGCACGCAGAGAAGAATTGGCGCCCAGGCCCCAATGGTCGCGTAGCCCGGCAACACGCCGATCAACGTCGTACACACGCCCATCAGCAGCAGCGAAGCGACCAATGTCGACTTGCGCCCGATGCGGTCACCGAAATGACCGAAAAGCGCCGAACCCAAGGGGCGCGCGAGGAAGGCGATGCCGAAAGTGAGAAACGCCGAGAGCATCTGCGCCGTGCCGGACGTCTGCGGAAAGAACACCGGCCCGATCACCAGCGCAGCAGCGGTGGCGTAAACGTAGAAGTCGTAGAACTCGATGGCCGTGCCGATAAAACTCGCCGTAGCCACGCGGGTCGCGGAGTTGGTCGGTTGGGCAGGCGCGTTGTCGCTGTAAGCGGTACTGGTCGTCATGCGGTGATCCCTGACAGTCATGAGCTCCGTTGGAGCGAATTATTATGGTCGAGCACCCAGGGATGTGGGATCAGACGCGAGCGCTGTATCCGGTAGGAACAGTCGTTGCAGTGCAGCGGAAATCTTCGATGGACTTGCCGGAACCTGTCGGGTGCAGGGTAAACACGCGGTTCGGCGGCGCTTGGGTAAGCACCGCGATTATAGGAAGGAGCCTAACGATCAAACAAGGGCGATCTAGCGTGTCGGCGCGAGTGCCTGAGCAGACGAGGTATGCCAGATCAAAACCTTGCTCACCCGGTTATCCTCGGTCTCGAGAATCTCCAGCCGATAACGGCCGATCTTCACGCACACCGCACTGGCCGGAATGGTTTCCAGCGCTTCGGTCACCAGCCCGTTGAGGGTCTTCGGGCCGTCGCTCGGCAGGTGCCAGCCGAGGCATTTGTTCAACTCGCGGATCGAAGCAGCGCCGTCGATGATCATGCGCCCGTCGTCTTGCGGATTGATGTGCGGATTGTCGAGGCTGTGCTCGCTTTCGAATTCGCCGACGATTTCTTCGAGAATGTCTTCGAGAGTGACGATTCCCAGCACTTCGCCGTATTCATCGACCACCATGCCCAAGCGCCGTTGCTGCTTGTGGAAGTTGAGCAATTGCAGTTGCAGCGGGGTGCTTTCCGGCACGAAATACGGCTCGTGACTGGCCGACAGCAGCGCTTCGCGGGTCAGGCTGGCATCCGCCAGCAAGTGGCGGATCTGCCGGGTGTTGAGCACCGCTTCGACCTGATTGATGTCGCTGTGAAACACCGGCAGGCGCGTGCGGCGGTTGCCGCGCAGTTGTTCGATGATTTCGTCGATCGGGTCGTCGAGATTGATTCCGTCGACTTCACTGCGGGGCACCAGAATGTCGTTGACTGTGATGTTTTCCAACGCATGAATGCCCGATACCGGGTGTGGGCGGCTGGCTGGATGCTCAGAGTCATCATGGCGATCCGAGTGCTCTTCGTCTTCGCTCTGCTGCACCACTGCGACCTTGCGCGAGAACGGCTTGAGCAACAAACGACTGACAGCATTCAACAGCCAGGCGGCGGGGTAGACGATTTTCAGCGGCACCGCGAGCAGGCTGTTGCCGAACGACAACACCGCATCCGGGTACCGCTGGGCGAGGGCGCGCGGGAAGTAATCGGCGAACACCAATAGCACCGCGCCAGCACCGAGGCAGGCTGCCCACGGGCCATTTTCTTCGCAGAGAAAGATTGCCAGCAGCGTCGCCAGTATTACGGCAAGCGCGCGGCACAGAGTGTTGCAGAAGATCAGGCTGGCGAGCGGAAAGCTCAACCTGGCCAGCGGTTTGTCGCTGGCGCGCGAGGCGGTGCGCTGCGCCAGCAAATGCTGCTGTGCACTTTCAACTGCGGTGAACAGTGCTGACCAGAGAATCAGCAATGCGAATACTGCGAGCATCGGCCCTATGGGCAAAGCGTCCATTAATCTCGCTCGTCAGATATGCAGGATGTATTCACGAACCAGTTTGCTGCCGAAATACGCAAGCATCAGCAGGCAGAAACCGGCGAGGGTCCAGCGAATCGCTTTGTGACCGCGCCAGCCGAGACGGTTGCGGCCCCACAGCAGCACGCTGAACACGATCCATGCCAGGCACGCCAGCAGGGTCTTGTGCACCAGATGCTGGGCAAACAGGTTCTCGACGAACAGCCAGCCGGATATCAGCGACAGCGACAACAACGCCCAGCCGGCCCAGAGAAAGCCGAACAGCAGGCTTTCCATGGTCTGCAACGGCGGGAAGTTCTTGATCAGTCCGGAGGGGTGTTTGTGCTTGAGCTGGTGATCCTGCACCAGCACCAGCAACGCCTGGAACACCGCGATGGTGAACATGCCGTAGGCAAGGATCGACAACAGAATATGCGCGAGGATGCCCGGCTCTTCATCGATGATCTGCACGGTGCCGGTGGGTGCGAACTGCGCCAGCAACACCGTCACTGCACCCAACGGGAACAGCAGAATCAGCAGGTTTTCCACCGGGATGCGCGAGCAGGCCAGCAGGGTCAGAGCGATCACCGCCGCAGCGATCAGGCTTGAGGCGCTGAAAAAGTCCAGGCCCAGACCGATCGGCGTCAGCAGGTGAGTCAGCAGGCTGGCGCTGTGGGCCACGATGGCGAACACGCCAAGCGCAACCAGCAGGCGCTTGTTCGCCTTGGCGCCAGTGGCCAGGCGGGTGCCCTGATAGAGAGTCGCAGCGGCGTATAGAAGGGCGGCGGCGAGGGTGGTCAATAAGCTGGGTGACAAGGGGAGCATAAATCCTGTTAGGCAAGCCCGAAAGGCGTTGAGTTTGGCATAGAACCGCCACGGCACGAAAGACTACATCAACTGACGGCGAGGTGTCCGCCAGCCGCAGTCTTCGCTATAATCCGCGACCTGCCCACGCCGCAGGCTCGCCGAGCACATGTTGATTCCGGTCTGGGCCGCCATTATCCCGGTCTACACAGGGCCTGAAAGGATCGCGCAATGTTTGAAAACTTAACCGACCGTCTCTCGCAGACGCTGCGCCATGTCACCGGCAAGGCCAAGCTGACCGAGGACAATATCAAAGACACCCTGCGCGAAGTGCGCATGGCGTTGCTCGAAGCCGACGTCGCCCTGCCGGTGGTCAAGGACTTCGTCAATTCGGTCAAGGAGCGCGCTGTCGGCACCGAGGTGTCGCGCAGTCTGACGCCGGGCCAGGCGTTCGTGAAGATCGTCCAGGCCGAACTCGAAAGCCTGATGGGCGCGGCCAACGAAGACTTGAACCTGAGCGCCGTGCCGCCAGCCGTCGTGCTGATGGCCGGTTTGCAGGGTGCTGGTAAAACCACTACCGCCGGCAAACTTGCGCGCTTCCTTAAAGAGCGCAAGAAGAAGTCGGTGATGGTTGTGTCGGCGGACGTTTATCGTCCTGCGGCAATCAAACAGCTGGAAATGCTGGCCGGTGAAGTTGGTGTGACCTTCTTCCCGTCCGACCTGAGCCAGAAGCCGGTCGACATCGCCAACGCGGCTATTAAAGAAGCAAAACTCAAATTCATCGATGTGGTCATCGTCGATACCGCCGGTCGCCTGCACATCGACGAAGAGATGATGGGCGAGATCAAGGCGTTGCACGCCGCGATCAACCCGGTCGAAACCCTGTTCGTGGTTGACGCCATGACCGGTCAGGACGCCGCCAACACGGCCAAGGCCTTCGGTGATGCACTGCCGCTGACCGGTGTGATCCTGACCAAGGTCGATGGCGACGCCCGTGGCGGTGCCGCACTGTCGGTACGCGCCATCACCGGCAAGCCGATCAAGTTCATCGGTATGGGCGAGAAGAGCGAAGCGCTCGAACCGTTCCACCCGGAGCGGATCGCCTCGCGGATTCTCGGCATGGGCGACGTGCTCAGCCTGATCGAACAGGCCGAAGCGACCCTCGATAAAGACAAGGCCGACAAACTGGCCAAAAAGCTGAAGAAAGGTAAAGGCTTCGACCTCGAAGACTTCCGCGATCAGCTGCAACAGATGAAGAACATGGGCGGCCTCGGCGGACTCATGGACAAACTGCCGAGCATCGGCGGCGTCAATCTGTCGCAAATGGGCAATGCTCAGACTGCAGCAGAGAAGCAATTCAAGCAGATGGAAGCCATCATCAACTCGATGACCCCGGCCGAGCGCCGCGACCCTGAGCTGATCAGCGGTTCGCGCAAACGCCGGATCGCCATCGGTTCCGGCACCCAAGTGCAGGACATCGGTCGCTTGATCAAGCAGCACAAGCAGATGCAAAAGATGATGAAGAAGTTCTCCGCAAAAGGCGGAATGGCCAAAATGATGCGCGGCATGGGCGGAATGTTGCCCGGCGGCGGCATGCCAAAGATGTAAAAGAACTCGCCGGTCGTCGCACCGGCGCAGTCCCGCATGGAAGCGGGATCTACAGCAAACCCGCACTCGGCGGGAGCTGACCGGCCGTTTTAAACGACGGCTCTATAGCAAATCCGGATGGCGTTCGATAGGGCGCCGGAAAAAGGCATTTGCAAAAGTCCGGATATTCCTTAGAATATGCGGCCTTTCGGGCACCCATGCCCGCTGTGCCTTTAGATTTGCAGCACCGACTACAGGAACGATGTTCACATGCTAACAATCCGTCTTGCCCTTGGCGGCTCCAAAAAGCGCCCGTTTTACCACTTGACCGTAACCGACAGCCGCAACCCGCGCGACGGTTCGCACAAGGAACAGGTTGGTTTCTTCAACCCTGTTGCTCGTGGTCAAGAAGTTCGTCTGTCCGTGAACCAAGAGCGCGTAGCCTACTGGCTGAGCGTTGGTGCACAACCTTCTGAGCGTGTAGCTCAGTTGTTGAAGGATGCATCTAAGGCTGCGGCCTGAGCAATATGAACGCGACGCCAGCTGTTGCTGATGATTTGATCGTTATCGGCAAAATTTATTCTGTTCATGGCGTTCGCGGCGAAGTGAAGGTGTATTCCTTTACTGATCCAACTGAAAACCTGTTGCAGTACAAAACCTGGACGCTCAAACGTGACGGTAATGTGAAACAGGTAGAGCTGGTCAGCGGACGCGGGAATGACAAATTCCTGGTCGCAAAGCTCAAGGGTCTTGATGATCGTGAAGAAGCTCGTCTTCTGGCCGGTTATGAGATCTGCGTGCCGCGCAATCTGTTCCCTGATCTGACCGATGGTGAGTACTACTGGTACCAGCTTGAAGGTCTGAAGGTCATCGACACACTCGGGCAATTGCTCGGGAAAATCGATCACTTGCTCGAAACCGGCTCCAACGATGTCATGGTAGTCAAGCCTTGCGCTGGCAGCCTGGATGATCGCGAACGCCTGTTGCCCTATACGGAGCAATGCGTGTTGGCCATCGACCTGGCAGCGGGCGAGATGAAGGTGGATTGGGACGCGGACTTCTAAACGTGGCTAATTTGCGCGTAGAAGTGATCAGTTTGTTTCCCGAGATGTTTTCCGCCATCGGCGACTACGGCATCACCAGTCGAGCGGTCAAACAGGGGCTCTTGCAGCTGACCTGTTGGAATCCGCGGGATTACACGACGGATCGGCATCACACTGTGGACGATCGCCCGTTTGGCGGTGGTCCGGGCATGGTGATGAAGATCAAACCCCTGGAAGATGCTCTGGCTCAGGCCAAGGCAGCAGCCGGGGAGGCGGCGAAGGTGATTTACCTGTCCCCCCAAGGCCGTCAACTGAATCAGTCGGCGGTACGCGAACTGGCAAAAGAGGATGCGTTGATCCTGATTGCCGGCCGCTATGAAGGCATTGACGAGCGTTTTATTGATGCTCATGTCGATGAAGAGTGGTCGATTGGCGACTATGTACTGTCTGGCGGCGAGCTGCCGGCGATGGTCCTGATCGATGCGGTTACACGGCTGCTGCCTGGAGCTTTAGGGCATGCGGACTCCGCCGAGGAAGATTCCTTTACGGATGGTTTGCTGGATTGCCCGCACTACACCCGACCTGAGGTGTATGCGGATCAGCGTGTTCCCGACGTGTTGCTAAGTGGCAATCACGCGCACATCCGGCGTTGGCGTTTACAGCAGTCCCTTGGTCGGACCTATGAACGACGCGCCGATCTTCTGGAAAGCCGCTCGCTTTCTGGAGAAGAGAAGAAGCTGCTCGAGGAATACATCCGCGAGCGGGACGATAGTTAACAACGTATCGATGGTAAGTCCGACGACTTACCTTAGGAGCACAGCATGACTAACAAAATCATCCTTGCACTCGAAGCAGAGCAGATGACCAAAGAAATCCCTACCTTTGCCCCGGGCGACACCATTGTCGTTCAGGTTAAAGTGAAGGAAGGCGACCGTTCCCGTCTGCAAGCGTTCGAAGGCGTTGTAATCGCCAAGCGTAACCGCGGCGTGAACAGTGCATTCACCGTTCGTAAAATCTCCAACGGTGTTGGCGTAGAACGTACGTTCCAGACCTACTCGCCGCAAATCGACAGCATGGCTGTCAAACGTCGCGGTGACGTACGTAAAGCCAAGCTGTACTACCTGCGCGATCTGTCGGGTAAAGCAGCTCGCATCAAGGAAAAACTGGCTTAAGTCCAGCTTCCGATGCAGAAAAAAGCAGCCTACGGGCTGCTTTTTTGTTGCCCGCGATTTATCTTCCGTAGCCGTAATTGCCGGTTTGCCTGAGTTTCCGATGCCCGCTATCGACCATCCGCTGATTGACCAGTTTCTCGACGCCCTGTGGCTGGAAAAGGGCCTGTCCGACAACACGCGCGGCGCCTACCGCAGCGATCTCGCTTTATTCAACGGCTGGTTGCAGGAGAAAAATCTTGAACTGGCCGACGCTGGACGTGAGCTGATCCTCGATCACCTGGCGTGGCGTCTGGAGCAGAACTACAAACCGCGGTCCACCGCGCGATTTCTCTCCGGTGTGCGTGGCTTTTATCGCTATCTGCTACGGGAAAAATTGATCGCTGTCGATCCGACCTTGCGCATCGATATGCCTCAGTTGGGTAGGCCGTTGCCCAAATCGCTGTCGGAAGCGGATGTCGAAGCCTTGTTGAAAGCGCCGGATCTGAGCGAAGCCATCGGCCAGCGTGACCGCGCCATGCTCGAGGTTCTGTATGCCTGCGGTTTGCGCGTGACCGAGTTGATCAGTCTGACGCTGGAGCAGGTCAACCTGCGCCAGGGCGTGTTGCGGGTGATGGGCAAGGGCAGCAAGGAACGGCTGGTGCCGATGGGCGAGGAAGCGATTGTGTGGGTCGAACGTTACTTGCGCGACGGGCGCGCCGAGCTGCTTGGCGGGCGCCCGAGCGATGTAATGTTTCCCAGCCAGCGCGGGGAACAGATGACGCGGCAGACTTTCTGGCACCGCATCAAGCATCAGGCCAAGGTCGCGGGGATCGGCAAGTCGCTGTCGCCGCACTCCTTGCGCCACGCGTTTGCCACACATTTGCTCAACCACGGTGCCGATTTGCGCGTGGTACAGATGCTGCTCGGTCACAGTGATCTATCAACCACGCAGATCTACACCCATGTCGCCCGGGCGCGGTTGCAGGATCTGCACGCCAAACACCACCCGCGCGGCTGATACAGAAATGTCTTACAACCGGCGCATTCGGCCCTGCCAGCCTTCTGTGGTAGGCTTTGCCGGTTTGCACGATGGGCGGTTATGACCCGGTGTTCCGGCACGGGCGTTCTGACTGTTCCATTTGTCCGCCTTCAGGAGTTCACATGCGTCTGACCCAGATTTTCGCCGCCGCAGCCATTGCGTTGGTCAGCACCTTTGCCGTCGCCGATGATGCGGCCGACAAAGCCATCCGTAAAAGCCTGGAAAACCTCCAGCTCGAAGTCCCGGTAGAAAGCATTTCTGCCAGCCCGTTGTCGGGTCTGTACGAAGTCAGACTCCAAGGCAGTCGCGTGCTTTATGCCAGCGCCGATGGCCAGTACATCGTTCAGGGCAACATGTTTCAGCTCAAGGACGGTAAACCGGTCAACCTGACTGAGAAAACCGAGCGTCTGGGCGTGTCGAAACTGGTCAACGCAATCCCGGTTGCCGAAACCGTGGTCTACCCGGCTGTGGGCGAAACCAAATCGCACATCACCGTGTTCACCGACACCACTTGCCCGTACTGCCACAAACTGCACGCCGAAGTGCCGGAACTGAACAAGCGCGGCATCGAAGTGCGCTACGTGGCGTTCCCGCGCCAGGGCCTGGGTTCGCCGGGTGACGAGCAACTGCAGGCTGTGTGGTGCTCGAAAGACAAGAAAGCTGCCATGGACAAAATGGTCGATGGCAAGGAAATCAAGGCCGCCAAGTGCGAAAACCCGGTTTCCAGGCAGTTCGCCCTCGGTCAGTCGATTGGCGTGAACGGCACACCGGCCATCGTTTTGGCTGACGGACAAGTGATTCCGGGCTACCAGCCTGCGCCACAAGTCGCCAAACTGGCGCTGGGCGCGAAGTAATTCGCATCGTCACGCTCAGCCGTGACGAGCGTGGTCCGGTAGCAACCTTGCCGGGCCATCAATAGAGAGCCGCGAACCTGCGGCTGTTTTCACGGCCGGCCTTGCGTCGGCCGTTTTATGGGGAGTTCACAGTGAAACCGGTCAAAGTAGGCATCTGTGGGTTAGGGACCGTCGGTGGCGGAACCTTCAACGTACTTCAGCGCAACGCCGAGGAAATTGCTCGTCGTGCCGGGCGTGGAATCGAAGTGGCACAAATTGCCATGCGCACGCCAAAGCCTCAGTTCCAGACGACCGGTATTGCGATTACCAACGATGTCTTCGAAGTGGCCACGAACCCTGAGATCGACATCGTCATAGAGCTGGTCGGCGGCTACACCGTCGCCCGCGAGCTGGTACTCAAGGCCATCGAGAATGGCAAGCATGTGGTCACCGCGAACAAGGCTCTGATTGCCGTTCACGGTAATGAAATTTTCGCCAAGGCACGCGAGAAAGGCGTGATCGTGGCGTTCGAAGCGGCTGTGGCCGGTGGCATTCCGGTGATCAAGGCGATCCGTGAAGGCCTGTCCGCCAACCGCATCAACTGGGTCGCCGGCATCATCAACGGCACCGGCAACTTCATCCTCACCGAGATGCGCGAGAAGGGTCGCACCTTCGAAGACGTGCTGGCCGAGGCGCAAGCGCTGGGTTACGCCGAAGCCGATCCGACCTTCGACGTTGAAGGCATCGACGCGGCGCACAAGCTGACGATTCTGGCTTCGATCGCGTTCGGCATTCCGCTGCAATTCGACAAGGCTTACACCGAAGGCATCACCAAGCTGACCACCGCTGACGTCAACTACGCCGAAGCGCTGGGCTACCGCATCAAGCACCTCGGCGTGGCGCGCAGCACCGCCAGCGGTATCGAGTTGCGCGTACACCCGACGCTGATCCCGGCCGATCGTCTGATCGCCAACGTCAACGGCGTGATGAACGCAGTGATGGTCAACGGTGACGCTGCCGGTTCGACGCTGTTCTACGGTGCCGGCGCCGGCATGGAGCCAACGGCTTCGTCGGTAATCGCCGACCTGGTGGACGTGGTTCGCGCCATGACCTCCGACCCGGAAAACCGCGTACCGCACCTGGCCTTCCAGCCGGACTCGCTGTCGGCGCATCCGATCCTGCCAATCGAAGCCTGCGAAAGCGCCTACTACCTGCGCATTCAGGCCAAGGACCATCCGGGCGTACTGGCTCAGGTGGCAAGCATTCTGTCGGAGCGCGGTATCAACATCGAGTCGATCATGCAGAAGGAAGTCGAAGAACACGACGGCCTGGTGCCAATGATCCTGCTGACCCATCGCGTGCTCGAGCAGCACATCAACGATGCGATCGCAGCCCTCGAAGCGTTGGCCGGCGTGGTCGGTCCGGTTGTGCGGATCCGCGTCGAGCACCTGAACTAAGTCGATATCGTTCACCGGGCCTGCGCGCAGGCCCGGCACAACGGACACTGTCCATTGGAGTCAGTCATGCGCTACATCAGCACCCGCGGCCAGGCACCGGCCCTGAATTTCGAAGATGTCCTGCTGGCCGGTCTCGCTACCGACGGCGGTCTGTACGTCCCGGAAGTCCTGCCACGTTTTACTCAGGAAGAAATCGCTTCCTGGGCCGGCCTGCCGTATCACGAGCTGGCCTTTCGCGTTATGCGCCCGTTCGTCACCGGCAGCATCCCCGACGCCGATTTCAAAAAGATTCTTGAAGAAACCTACGGCGTGTTTGCGCACAGCGCCGTTGCACCGCTGCGTCAGCTGAATGGCAACGAATGGGTACTCGAGCTGTTCCACGGCCCGACCCTGGCGTTCAAGGACTTCGCCCTGCAACTGCTCGGTCGTTTGCTCGACTACGTGCTGGAAAAGCGCGGTGAGCGCGTGGTGATTGTCGGCGCGACCTCTGGTGATACCGGTTCGGCCGCCATCGAAGGCTGCAAGCACTGCGAAAACGTCGACATCTTCATCCTGCACCCGCACAACCGTGTCTCGGAAGTGCAGCGTCGGCAGATGACCACGATTTTTGGTGAGAACATCCACAACATCGCCATCGAAGGCAACTTCGATGACTGCCAGGAAATGGTCAAGAACAGCTTCGCCGACCAGAGTTTCCTCAAGGGCACGCGTCTGGTGGCGGTGAATTCGATCAACTGGGCGCGGATCATGGCCCAGATCGTTTATTACTTCCACGCATCGCTGCAACTCGGCGGCCCGGCACGTTCGGTTTCGTTTTCGGTGCCGACCGGCAACTTCGGCGACATTTTCGCCGGCTACCTGGCGCGCAACATGGGCCTGCCGATCAACCAGTTGATCGTCGCCACCAACCGCAATGACATCCTGCACCGCTTCATGAGCGGCAATCAGTACGTCAAGGAAACCTTGCACGCGACGCTGTCGCCGTCGATGGACATCATGGTTTCGTCGAACTTCGAACGTCTGCTGTTCGACCTGCATGGTCGCAACGGTGCGGCGATTGCCGGGCTGATGGATTCGTTCAAGCAGGGTGGCGGTTTCAGCGTCGAGCAGGAACGCTGGACCGAAGCGCGCAAGTTGTTCGATTCGCTGGCAGTAGACGACGCGCAAACCTGCGAAACCATTGCCGAGGTTTACGAGCAGACCGGTGAAGTGCTGGATCCGCACACCGCTATTGGTGTCAGGGCTGCGCGCGAATGCCGTCGCAGCCTGGATATCCCGATGGTGATCCTCGGCACCGCGCATCCGGTCAAATTCCCGGACGCGGTGGAGAAAGCTGGCGTAGGAAAAGCTCTCGAACTACCTGCACATCTTTCTGATTTGTTTGAGAGACAAGAGCGCTGCACCGTTCTGCCAAACGAGCTGAAAGCCGTGCAGGCCTTTGTCAGTCAGCATGGCAACCGCGGCAAGCCACTTTAAGCCCGCAAACCTGTCACATTTTGAAGCCCGTCTCCTGACGGGCTTTGTTGTTTTTGCATGCCACACTGCTCGCGTTTTCGCCCACGAAGGACGGGTGAGTCGATCACGAAGGAAGTGGCAATGCGGTTTTATTCAGGAGTCAAACCAGCGCTGGTCTGGTTGTTTTTGTTGGGCCTGTGGGGATTCATGCAGGGGGCGCAGGCAGCGCAACTGGCGATGCGCGCCGATGAAGTGGAGATGAACATCCAACCCATTGAACTGGATGCACAGGAGCGTCAGTGGATTCGCGACAATCCGCGGGTTACGGTCGCCTCACTGCAATATCCGCTGTATCTGTTTCAGGATGAGCGTGGTCAGTGGAGCGGTTTGAATGACGATCTGCTCAAACGCATCAGCGCCATGACCGGGCTGCAGTTTGTGCATCAAGAGTCGTTTTCCACCCATCACATGCTCGAACAGCTGCAAAGTGGCCAGGCTGATATCAGCACCACGCTGGCGGTGAACGATGAGCGCAAGGCGTTTCTGGATTTCAGCCATGCGTTCGGCGGCGCGGGCTGGGTGTTTGTCTGGCGAGCGGGCGAGCCGGCGGTGCACTCGCTGGGCGAACTGGCCAAGCGCGTGCTGGTGCTACCGGCCAGGCATGCGCTCGAGCACTCGATCCGCCGCGATTATCCGTCGATTCAGATTCTCTCGGTGAAGACTCACGCCGAGGCTCGGGCACTGGTCGAAAGCGGCGAGGCTTACGCCACCATCGAAAACGAGATCGGGGCGCAGCTGTTCCCTTCTGGCCTGCTCAAGGTCGGTGGTCTGGTGGAGGGCAAGTGGGAGGCCGATCATCTTTCTGTGCGCAAGGGCATGCCCGAGCTGTTGAGCATTCTCAACAAGGCGCTGGGGGCTTTTTCTGCGGCCGAACTGCGCGCCATTCGCCTGAAATGGCTGGACGGTGTTTCACCGGTGCCGACCCCTTCGATCTGGGAGCGGGTAATCAAATTGGGATGCTGGGCGATGGGCGTGCTTGGGGTATTCGGGCTGCTGTCTCTGCTGTGGAACCGTCGCCTGGCAGCTGAGATAAAGCACCGCCGCGAGGCGGAAAAGGGTCTGGGCGATCAGTTGGCTTTCCAGAGCGCACTGATCGACGCGATGCCCGATCCGGTGTTTGTGCGTGATTTGCAAGGCCGATTGGTCATGTGCAATCGCAGCTATGAAGAGGCGCTCTCGGTTCGCCTGGAACAAGTGCAGGGACGAATGCTGTTTGAGATCGATGCAATGCCCAAAGCCACAGCCTTGATGTTGCATGATGAATTCATGGCGCAGCTGCACACGCGCAAAACCCGTTTCAGTCAGCGTCAGTTGCTGTTCAAGAGCGGCCCGCGGCACATCTACCAGTGGACGGTGCCGTTTTACAGCGCTGATGGAAAATTGCGCGGTTTACTTGGCGGCTGGACAGACATCAGCCAGCGCCGCGCCGATAGCGGGTGCAAATGTCCGCATTGAAGATAGGAAAAGTCCTATAAGGCGCGGCTACTTTTCTGATGGGAGGCTGAAGACGACTGCCCTAGAGTGATTGGCAAGTGCGCAGAGATTGCGCAATTGTCGTTCCAGGGGCCGTCCAATGCGTTCGCTCAAAATCCTGATTCTTGAACCCAACCCGTTTCAGTTGATGGCGTTGCATCAGATGCTCAATGCCATCGGTATCTACAACGTACTGACCGCGCCGTCGCTGACCTCGGCCAAACGCGCGCTGGCACGTCGCGGAACCGTCGATATCGCGATCTGCAATCCACAGATCAAGGGTGGTGACGGATTGGCCCTGATCCAGCACCTGAGCGCGCAACACCAGGCGTTGGCGTTGATTCTGTTGGGTCCGGTAGCCCAGAGCCTGATCGCGGATCTTGAGCTGTTCCTGCGCGAGCACCGAATCAGCCTTCTCGGGCGCCTGCACACTCCGGTCTCCGCGGTGTTGATGAGAGATCTGCTGGACGACTACCTGGCGTCCACCCGAGATCCGCTCGAAGTCTGAGAGCATTGGTTATTTCTCTGTCATGTTCACCATGCATGCTCTGACAGACCGGTGACTCTTCACGCAGAGGCAGGCAGAACTTTCTTCTCCGGCCGGTGGTCATTTACTGTGGACACGCCCATGGCACTGTGTTTTCGGACTATTGAGTGGAGATCGAGATGGAAAGTATCAATCTATTGCTCGGTGAGGCTCTGAGCCCGTATCAGGTGACGTTGACCCCGCGCGGTCTGCAAGGCGAATGCCTGGTGACCCTGAAGAACGGGAGCGGCGCCATCGTGGTGGAACGCGAATTCAACCAGGCGCAGTTGAGCGACAAACGCC
This sequence comes from Pseudomonas sp. TWP3-2, assembly GCF_049897765.1. Classification (NCBI taxonomy): domain Bacteria; kingdom Pseudomonadati; phylum Pseudomonadota; class Gammaproteobacteria; order Pseudomonadales; family Pseudomonadaceae; genus Pseudomonas; species Pseudomonas sp. TWP3-2. The sequence continues at coordinate 16,680 of NZ_JAFCWW010000030.1, forward strand.
AGTTGACCGATGTGGTCGACGGACTGCACCGCGACGTGCTGATCGCCGAAGGACGGCTGGAGCCCTGTGTGATCGCGGCGTTGCGTAATGCGGCCGCGGACAAGCGTCCGGTGCTCTGAAAGCGATTTGTTTTTTGTGGGAACCTTCCTGCACCAAGGTCAGTCAGAATTCGTAACAGCAGGATCAAGCATTGTGCTCCGGTGCTTGTCGCTTGCTGTTACGGGTCTTTGATATAGGCCACGTTTAACCCCGAGTCGTCTCCCCACTTCTCGGGGTTTCTTTTTGCCCGGATTTCACTGTTCGGCTTGTTGCTGGAAGAAAATCCGCGCCTGCTCCAGATAATCCGCGCGCATCTTGGGGTCGAGCCAGTCGGCGTAAAGCTGATTCAGATGTTCATGGGGCAGGGTGCGCAGCAGTTGATTGATCTCATTGATCGCCTGCCGGCCCTGGGCAGTGTCGGAACAACCGACATGTCCCGACTGATATTTGGCCGTGCCGCGAATCGGAAAGAATTCCAGCTCGTTTTCGGCGATTTCTGCCTGATGCGCCTGATAGCGGATTTCCGACCAGTACCCCAGAACCATTTGCAAGCGGCCGAGGCGTTGCATGGACAGCAAGTTGCTCAGCGCATCATTGCCGTAATGCCTGGTCAGCGCATCAGCCGGTGCCTGGCGTAGCAAATTGTCGATGACCTCTCCGTAACTGCGCTCGGCGACCACTCCGATTTTTTTCTCGCCATCAGCTAGATATGCCGCGAGATTCACTTCTCCATCAACCAGAAAAGGACTGAGCACAGCGCTGTCCTTCTTGCGAATCACCACGCCATTGGTGACGGCGCGAAACGCCGGAATCGAGAAGGCAATCCATTGTGCGCGTTCTTGGCTGTACATCAGCGACGGGTCGCAAGTGAAAGAGGCTTCGTGGAGCATTTGCAGACCGCGGGCGCGATTGACCCGCATCAGGCTGTGTTCGTACTGCGGCATGCCGGCAATCAGCATCGGCATCAATTGATCGATTACGCCCTGACCTTTTTTCGGGCCTTCGAAAATCGTCAATGGCGGCAGGTCGCGCAACAACCAGATCAAGGTCGGTTTCGCCTGCGCCCAACTCGGTAGCGTCAACAGGAAAAGCAGGCCGAACAAGCGCCACGTCCACCAGTGGTGAGCGCGGTTGTTGGCCGATGGCTGCGGGGAGGTCAGCTTAAATGGCTCCGTCTTGGCGCAATTTGGCGATCTGCTGTTCGTCGTAGCCAAGATCGTGAAGTACCTGCGCGTTGTGCTCACCCAATTGCGGTCCGACCCATTCGGAGGTGCCGGGTGTATCAGAGAGTTTCGGCACGATTCCCGGCATCTTGAAGGGTTTGCCGTCCGGCAGCTTGGCCTGTAAAAGCATTTCCCGGGCCAGATACTGCGGATCGCTGAACATGTCCTCGGCGCTGAAGATCCGGCTGGCCGGCACTTCGGCTTGATTCAGCAGGTCCAGCACGTTTTGCAGCGGCAGCGAATTGACCCAGCGATCGATCACCCCGTACAACTCGTCGCGGCGCAGATCACGTCCATCGTTGCTGGCCAGCGTCGGATCATTGGCCAGATCTTCGCGGCCGATGATCAGCATGAAGCGTTTGAAGATCGCATCACCGTTGGCGCCGATCTGCACATGCTTGCCGTCGGCACTGGTGTGAATCGACGACGGCGTAATGCCCGGCATGATGTTGCCCGTACGCTCGCGGATAAAACCGAACACATCGAACTCCGGAACCATGCTTTCCATCATGGCGAAGATCGCTTCGTACAATGCCACGTCAACCACCTGGCCAAGACCACCGTTGACCTCGCGATGACGCAGCGCCATCAACGCACCAATCACGCCCCACAACGCCGCAATCGAATCGCCGATGGAAATCCCGGTGCGCACCGGCGGGCGATCTTCGAAGCCCGTGATGTAGCGCAGGCCGCCCATGGATTCGCCGACGGCGCCGAACCCCGGTTGATCCTTCATCGGCCCGGTCTGGCCGAAACCGGATAGCCGCACCATGACCAGTTTCGGATTCAGCGCGTGGAGGGTTTCCCAGCTCAGGCCGAGTTTTTCCAGCACGCCGGGGCGAAAGTTCTCGATCAGGATGTCGGCGTCGGCGAGCAATTGTTTGAGGATCGCCAGCCCATCCGGGTGCTTGAGGTTGAGGGTCAGCGACTTCTTGTTGCGCGCCTGAACAAACCACCACAACGAGGTGCCTTCATACAACTTGCGCCATTTGCGCAGCGGGTCGCCGCCGTCCGGCGATTCGATCTTGATCACTTCGGCGCCGAATTCGCCGCAGATGCGCGAAGCAAACGGGCCGGCAATCAAGGTGCCCAATTCAATGACTTTCAGACCGCTGAGCGGTTTGTTGGCGAACGGCATGCGAGATCCTGTAGGACAAGGCTGAGCGGATACAGAGTTTTAACATAGCCGGCTGTCAGTCGTGCAAGGATGATCGCCATCAATTGGTTGATTGCCTACGGCATCGGTTAGACTTGCCGACTTTCTCCGTATCTAGAAGCCCGTTCATGGCCCAGCCGTCCACCACCTATAAATTCGAACTGAACCTCACCGACCTCGACCGCAGCGTCTACGAGAGCGTCAAGCAGACCATCGCCCGTCACCCTTCGGAGACCGAAGAACGCATGACTGTGCGCCTGTTGGCCTACGCGCTCTGGTACAACGAGCAACTGTCTTTCGGTCGTGGTCTGTCGGACGTGGATGAACCTGCGCTGTGGGAAAAGAGCCTGGACGACCGCGTTCTGCACTGGATCGAAGTCGGCCAGCCTGATTCTGATCGCCTGACCTGGTGCTCGCGTCGCACCGAACGCACCAGCCTGTTGGCTTACGGCAGCCTGCGCGTGTGGGAAACCAAGGTGATTCCGGCGATCAAGAATCTGAAGAACGTCAACATTGCATCCGTGCCGCAGGAAGTGCTGGAAACCCTGGCCAAGGACATGCCCCGCGTTATCAAGTGGGACGTGATGATCAGCGAAGGAACGATTTTCGTCACCGACGACCGTGGTCAGCACGAAGTCCAGCTCAACTGGCTGCAAGGCGAGCGCTGAGTCCGCAGCACCGCCGATTTATCCCACGTATTCAAGAGAAGCCTCTGTCGCCCCATGCGTATTGATCCTCGTCCGTTGCCTGCCACATTGCCGTTTCTCGGCGACCTGCCGCCATTGCTGACTCGCTTGTACGCGGCGCGGGGCGTGCAGTCCGAAGCGGAACTGGACAAAAGCCTCAAGCAATTGATCCCGTTCACCCAGCTCAAGGGTATCGATGCGGCGGTGGATCTGCTGGTAACCGCGCTGGAGCAGCGTCAGCGCATCTTGATCGTCGGTGACTTCGACGCTGATGGCGCTACCGCCAGCACCGTCGGTGTGCTCGGCCTGCGCCTGCTGGGCGCGGCGCATGTCGATTATCTGGTGCCCAATCGCTTTGAGTTTGGCTATGGCCTGACCCCGGAAATTGTGGAGGTTGCGCTGGCCCGCGAGCCCCAATTGCTGATCACCGTCGACAACGGCATCTCTAGCGTCGATGGTGTGGCAGCGGCGAAACGTCATGGCCTGAAAGTATTGATCACCGACCACCATTTGCCCGGCGACGAACTGCCGCTGGCCGATGCGCTGGTCAACCCGAACCAGCCTGGCTGCGAGTTTCCGAGCAAATCGCTGGCCGGGGTCGGGGTGATTTTCTATGTGTTGATGGCGTTGCGCGCCCGCCTGCGCAGCCTCGGCTGGTACGACAGCCAGCCGCAGCCGAACATCGGTGAGTTGCTGGATCTGGTCGCGCTGGGCAGCGTTGCCGACGTGGTGCCGCTGGACGCCAACAACCGGATTCTGGTGCATCAGGGCCTTGAGCGAATTCGCGCCGGGCGTGCGCGGCCGGGAATCAAGGCGATTCTTGAAGTGGCCAAGCGTGAAGCTTCGCGCATCACCTCGACCGATCTGGGGTTCATTGTCGGCCCGCGCCTCAACGCGGCAGGGCGGCTGGACGACATGAGTCTGGGCATCGAATGCCTACTGACTTCCGATGCCGCGCTGGCGCGGGAAATGGCCGCGCAACTGGACGGCATGAACCAGGATCGCAAATCCATCGAGCAGGGCATGCAGCGTGAAGCGCTGGCCCAGCTCAAGGACTTGCCGGTCGAGTCGATGCCGTTCGGGCTGTGCCTGTTCGATCCGGAGTGGCACCAAGGTGTGATCGGTATCCTCGCGTCGCGCATGAAAGAGCGCTATTTCCGTCCGACCATTGCCTTTGCCGATGCCGGCGACGGCTTGCTCAAAGGCTCGGGACGTTCGGTGCAGGGTTTTCATATTCGCGATGCGTTGAGCGTGGTCGCCGCGCAGCATCCGGACCTGATCGCCAAGTACGGTGGTCACGCGATGGCGGCGGGTCTGACGTTGCCGCAGGAGAATTTTCCGCTGTTTGCGCAGGCCTTCGACGCCGAAGTGCGTAGGCAGCTTCGCGAAGAAGATCTGACCGGGCGCCTGCTGTCGGACGGCACCCTGGCGGTCGAAGAATTTCACCTTGAACTGGCGCGTGCGCTGCGCAATGCCGGGCCTTGGGGTCAGCACTTCCCGGAGCCGCTGTTCCACGGCGTATTCCAGTTGGTCGAGCAACGGGTGGTCGGTGAGCGGCATCTGAAAGTGGTGCTGAAAACCGAATGTGGCTCGGTGAAGCTGGATGGGATCGCGTTTGGTATCGACCGTGAAATCTGGCCGAATCCAACGATCAAATGGGTTGAATTGGCTTACAAGCTCGATCTGAACGAGTTTCGCGGCAATGAAACCGTGCAGTTGATGATTGCCCATATCGAACCGCGCTAAGCGCAAAGTGCTTTTGTGGCGAGGGAGCTTGCTCCCGCTGGAGGCCGAAGGACTCCCGATTCGTCCGAGCGCCGATATTGGGGCCGCTTCGCAGCCCCGCGGGAGCAAGCTCCCTCGCCACAGGTTCGGTGGCGCACACAGAAACATCTGGAACCCCCCGAGATCCCCGGTTGTCGACTAGGCTCTAAGCACTGCTTGATTGGCCTTGTGACGTCTTGTCGAATTTTTTGCCCGCGGGGGCGGGTGCTGCACTCTTTCCTGTCACTCGTCGACTTTTCAAACAGAACCCTGGAGCCTGCCCACTGATTTGAGAGGTGCCCCATGAGTCTGCTGCTTGAACCCTATACCCTGCGCCAACTGACCTTACCCAACCGCATCGCCGTGTCGCCGATGTGCCAATACTCCAGCGTCGATGGCCTGGCCAACGATTGGCATCTGGTGCACCTCGGTAGCCGTGCGATTGGCGGCGCCGGACTGGTCTTTACCGAGGCAACGGCGATCACCGCCGATGGACGGATTACCGCCGAAGACCTTGGCCTGTGGAACGACGAACAGATCGCACCACTGCAACGCATCACGCGTTTCATCACCGCCCAAGGCGCCGTCGCCGGTATTCAACTGGCGCATGCCGGGCGCAAGGCCAGCACCCATCGGCCATGGCTCGGCAAGCATGGCAGCGTCAAACCGGATGATGGCGGCTGGACCCCGGTCGGGCCTTCGCCGATTGCTTTTGATCCGCAGCACACACAACCGAAAGCCCTGGATGAAGAGCAGATCTCCGACGTTATTCAGGCTTTTGTCGACGCCGCAAAACGTTCTTTGACTGCCGGTTTCTCCGTGGTCGAAGTGCACGCTGCGCATGGTTATCTGCTGCATCAGTTCCTTTCCCCATTGAGCAATCAACGCCGCGATCAATACGGTGGTTCGTTTGAAAACCGCATCCGTCTGGTGCTGCAAGTCACCGAAGCAGTGCGGGCAGTGTGGCCGGAAGAATTGCCGGTGTTCGTCCGCGTGTCGGCCACCGACTGGGTCGAGGACGGCTGGAATCCGGACGAAACCGTGGAGCTGGCGCGACGCTTGAAAGCGCTGGGCGTGGATCTGATCGACGTGTCGTCGGGCGGGACTGCTGCGAATGCCGAGATTCCGGTCGGCCCGGGCTATCAAACGCGTTTCGCCGAACGTGTGCGCAAGGAGTCAGGCATTGCCACCGGCACTGTGGGCATGATTACCGAACCGGCGCAGGCCGAGCACATTCTGCGCACTTGTCAGGCTGACATCATCTTCCTCGCCCGTGAGTTGCTGCGCGATCCGTACTGGCCGCTGCATGCCGATGATGATCTGGGTGGACGCAAAGCGATCTGGCCGGCGCAATACCAGCGTGCGACGCATCGCGATCAACCGATCCATGAGTCTGATCTGCGCGACTGAATCATCCGCTAGAAAGCAAAAGCCCCGACCAGTGATGGTCGGGGCTTTTTGTTGTTACGGGTATTTGCGCTTGTCTGGCGCTGGCGGGAAGTACTGATACAGCCAGGTCTCGCTCAACGTGCGGTCATTGGTGCGGATGAACAACCGCAGCTCTACCGGCTCGACGCTGTCGCTGGTCGGGTACCAGTCGAACAGAATCCGGTAACCCTTGATGTCATCCAGTACCAGCACGCTGAAGTCCTGCACCTTGCCGTTCGAGCAGGTGACTACCGGCTCAATCCCGGTGCCCTGTGGCAGACGCTCCAGACCGCCGCCAGTGAAGTCCACGGCAAAACGGCGAGCCCAGACTTTCGGGTAATGCTCCCCCGGTGCCCAGCCTTCAGTGAAGCCGCCCATGCCGGAGCGAGTAGCCTGCACCCGAGCCAGTGGTGTACTGACCGGCGGCAGGGCGCTCCAGTAGAGCTTGTAGCCGTAATTCAGCGAATCGCCGGCCGCCACCGGTTTCTTCGGTGTCCAGAACGCGACGATGTTGTCGAGGGTTTCGCCGGTGGTAGGAATTTCCAGCAGATCGATCGAGCCTTCGCCCCATTCGGTGGTCGGTTCTACCCACAGGCTCGGGCGCTTGCTGTACCAGTCGACCGTGTCCTGATAGTTGGCGAACTCGTGGTCGTTCTGCACAAGGCCAAAACCTTTCGGGTTGGTGTCGGCGAAGGCGTTGAACTGCAGGGTCGCCGGGTTGTTCAGCGGGCGGCAGATCCATTCGCCGTTGCCGCGCCACATGGCCAGACGATCCGAGTCGTGGATCTGCGGGTGAATGGTGTCGCACATGCGCCGTTCGTGGTTGCCACAGCTGAACATGCTGGTCATCGGCGCGATGCCCAGTTGTTCAATGGCAGTACGCGCGTTGATGTGCGCGTCGATGTCCATCACCACGCGCTCGGCCTGGCAATCGATGTCGAAGCGGTAGGCACCGGTGGCGCTCGGCGAGTCGAGCAGGGCATAGACCACGAAGCGTGTGGCGTTCTGATCCGGTGTCTCGAACCAGAACTTGGTGAAGTCAGGGAATTCTTCGCGCTTCTTGGCGTAGGTGTCGACTGCCAGACCGCGTGCCGACAGGCCATATTGGCCAGAGGCATCGACGGCGCGAAAGTAGCTGGCGCCGAGGAACGAGACTACGTCGTGGCGATCCAGCTCCGGCGCCTTGAACAACTTGAACCCGGCAAAACCCAAGTCACCCTTGAGCTGCTGGGTATCGACCGAGGTGTTCTCATAGTTGAATAGCTGAGGGCGGAAATGCACTTCGCGCGCCATCCGCGTTTTCGGATCGACGCTGTACATGCGCACCGGCTGGCGGAACCCCATGCCGACGTGGAAGAACTGCACATCCAGCTGACCCTTGTTCTCCTTCCACAACGAATGTTCACCGTCGTAGCGGATCGCGTTGAAGTTCTGCGGAGTCATGGTCGCCAGCGTCGGCGGCAGGACTTGCTTGGTGTCCTGATAGGCGCTGCCCGCGAGTTGCTTCGCCTGACGCTTGAGTGCGTCGAAATCGAACGCCTGTGCTTCGCCGTCGGCGGCGCCACCATTGGCAGCCCAGGCGCGAGCGGCGAGCAGTCCGGACGCGGACAGACCGGTGTAAGCCGCAATGGCCATGGATGCTTTGAGCAAATTCCTGCGATGCATAAGTACAACCTGTCGTGAGCAATCCCGCGCCGTTCCTGGCACGTGCTGGATCAGAATTTACGGTTCGGACATGCCTTCGGCCAAACGCAACGGACTATTAACAGATGCCCGATAGCTTAAACCGTTCGCGCCGATTGCAAAATTCGTTAATTGCAGGTGCCAGCGTCTCAATGAAACAAGACATTACGGTTAATTTATCCGACAGGCTTTTCTGATTTATAGGGCATTTCTGCTTTTTTCGAATAATTACTCTAAAAACTGCTTTTCAGCGCCGATTAACTTTCTATTCTATAGGCATCGCCGGTCACAACCCTTTCAACCGGCAGGGCTCAAATCGCTGCTTAAAGGAGCAGGGCGATGCGGTTTTCGAAAAATTCTGAAGTATTTGAAAAGGACATCGTCCATGGCAAAAGTGCAATGCATCACCGAAATGTTGGGAATTTTTCCGTGCCTGGGTGGCCGGCGCAGGAAGCGACTGAATTCTGAAGAGCGGAAACTGGTTGAACGCTATCGCGAGTTGTCGGAGAGCGACCGGATCGCGATGAGGTATCTGGTGGATGCGATGCGGAGTGTTTCGCGGTTCTGATGGTGTGACGCAAAAAGGGGGGCAGACATTGAGTCTGCCCCCCTTTTTTGGTTTGCGTTCCGGGCGGACGAGCGTTGCCTCGGCGGGGAGTGGCGGCGAATTTTCACATGCAGAAATGTATTGCTGGTGGACGCTCCGTTTGGCTCGCCACCAGAATATCAAGAGATAGCAGCCCACTTGATGCGAAGCCCTGTGCAGAAACTCCACAACCGAACCGTTTCACAAAGCCTTAGTGCACTGATCTTGCGGCCCGATGACGCGAATCTGCCGTCAGTTGATATTCATCCAGTTACTATTGCGCGGGCGCATCAATCAGCGAGTATCAAATGATCTGGTTTCTAGAAGGGCAATCGAGTCAGCGTGACGTCATTATCGGCGCGCGCGAGGCACTCCCGGCGGATGTAAAAATCTTTGCCTCTCATCGTCAGGATCGCCCTGAAATCACGTCGCTTGCCGACGTCAGTTTCATGGAGCCGACCGATAACGAAGAGCGTATCGACTGGGTTATCGCCACCGCAGTAGAGCACAACATCAAAGTGATTCTGGCCGGCCGCGTCGGCCATGTCTTCGAGATCGAACGGGCGCGCTTCGCGCAGGCGGGTCTTGAACTGGTGACGGGCGGCACGTCCATGGCGACCTTCGACATGGTCGATGACAAGAGCCGATTCACCGCTGAAGCGGAACGCGTTGGCCTGGCTTGTGTGCCGGCAATCACTGCGGTGAACGCCGAAGAAATGTTCGCCGCTTATAAAACCCTCTCCGCCAGCGGTGAGGTCTGTGTCAAACCTGCGGTCGGTATCTATGGTCAGGGTTTCTGGCGATTCAAGGCAGATACCGATCCGTTCCGCTGTTTTGCCAATCCGGATGCCCGTGAAGCCAATTTTGAAACGTACATGCGTGCTTACTGCGAAGCCGAAGCTCCGGCACCGATGCTGATGATGCCGTATATGGCAGGCAGTGAGTGTTCGGTGGACATGGTCTGCGAAGGCGGCCGTCCCGTAGCGTTCGTCAGCCGTCGAAAGGCGGGTGTGCATCAGACCTTCGAGCGCGAGGGCGCCGCAGTCGAGTTGGCACTCAAGGCTGCCGAGCATTTCGGTTGTGACGGAATCGTCAATGTGCAGACTCGTGATGACGCCGATGGTCAGCCGCACCTGCTGGAAATCAACCCGCGCTACTCCGGTGGCATCGGTTACACGCGGGCGACCGGGACCAACCTGCCGGGCATTTTCGCGGCTCGACGCCTGGGCTTGCCGGAGCCTGCGACCGTCTGGCGACCGAATGTCCGGGTAAAAGGCGTGACTGTGGCGGCTGTGGCATCCTGATATTAAAGCGATATTGATTTTTGATACAATTTGCCGCGCTGCACATGAGGCAGCAAGTCGTTAGCAGTCAAGGAGAGATCAGGGAATGATGGTGCTGGCGCCTGGCGCAAATGCCGCAATATCGAGCGCACGGAGTCAATGGACTCTGGAGTGCGGCAAGTCCTCGGCCTTCGGGGACTATGCAGCAGTCGCTATATTACCGGTGGACGAGAAACGCCGCCCGACAGGTGATCCCGCCCTGTTCCAGACCTCCCATGGCTGGATGGAATGGAAAGGCGATCAGGAAAACGTCGGTTGTGCGTTGAACCTCGCTGAACTGCCGGCAGGCAGCGATCGCGTGCTGATCATCGTCTACACCTTCTCGGCGGCAGGCCCGGTCAGCGACCTCAAAACCCTGCGTTTTCAGGTTGATGGCCAGCTCGACTACAGCCTCGATCTGCGCGACAACGGCGAATCGGCAATCATCATCGGCGAGTTTTACACGCGCAATCAGCAATGGAAATTCCGCGCTCTGGCTGAAGGATCCGCCTATGGTCTGGCGGCTTTCGGCCGGCGAATCGGCCTCGAAATCAACGATGCTCATCCGAAGGGACGCTCGAGCCCCTCCGAGTCCGGCCGCAGCAGTGCTACCGGCACCGGATTTGCCGTCTCGAACAATCACGTTTTGACTTGCGCGCACGTCATCGAAGACATGCAGGAAATTCACATTTCCTCCTTCGAGGGGCGTTACCGTGTCGAACCCGTGGTGGTCGATCGGCGCAACGACATCGCTTTGCTGCGGGTGCTGGACTGTCCGCCGCTGAAGCCGGTGGCGTTCAAGGAAGGCTTTGGCTGCGATCTCGGCGATAATGTCGTGGCGTTGGGCTTTCCCCTCGCCGGTTTTGCCGGGGGCGGCGTGCAAGTGACGCAAGGCGGAGTGTCAGGTCTGTTTGGGCTGCACAACGATTCGAGCCTGCTGCAGTTCACTGCCCCGATTCAACCCGGCTCCAGTGGCAGCCCACTGTTTGACTCTTCAGGAGCGGTGGTCGGTCTGGTGACCTCAAGCCTGCCGGATGCGCAAAACATGAATTTTGCGGTCAAGGCGCCACTGCTCCTCTCATTCCTTGGCGCTTGCCGCGTCGAGGCCAGCAAGACACCTGTCGGCAAGACTTTCACAACAGCGGAACTGGCGCGTGAAGCCCAGGCTTCAATGTGGCGTGTCGAAGCGCGGAATTTCTGACTTCTCTTGATTTGAAACATTTGGTACCGGCGTGCGGTTGAACATCCGGCGCTGATTTAGGAATTTGCTCATGGAAAGTAACGCAGTTACACAAACGCTCAGCGCGCAACTGATGCGCGGGCGACTCGATGTCAAAGTAGATGATTCGCTCATCGCTCCGAACGCCTTGTTCGGCTTTGCCGAGCGCCGTAATCCCAAGCGTGCGTTTCTGTTCGTGTCCAAAGTGCTGGGCCGCCATATCCCGGTGCGCCCCTCTGCAATGAATACAAGTTTCGCAAGCCTCGCGGCGCAGATTCCAGCGGATCTGCCCGGCCCGGTGTTGGTGATCGGCATGGCCGAGACCGCAGTCGGCCTCGGTGCAGGCGTGCATCGCGCGTTCAGTGCGACCCGCCCCGATACGGTGTACATGGTCAGCACGCGGCACCCCACTGGCACTGAACTGTTCACTCGTTTTGAAGAAGAGCACAGCCACGCCAGCGCCCATTTGATCCATTTGCCGGTCGATCCCGATGTGCGCGAAATGATGCTGAATGCGCGCTCACTGGTGCTGGTCGACGACGAAGCCTCCACCGGCAAGACCTTCATCAATCTGCACCGCGCCTTGGTTGACTCGGGTCTGACCCAGGTCGAGCGTGTCGTGACCTGCGTGCTGACCGACTGGTCGCGGAACGCGGTGCGCGACACGATTGGCGAATCTGCGCATCAAGTGTCGTTGCTGCAAGGCTCGTACGACTTCCATGAAGACCTCGAAGCGCCGTTGCCGGAGATGCCGGCCGTCGGCACCGTCGCCGCCGGTGAGTGGCCGTTGTCGGCACACAACGATTGGGGCCGGCTCGGCGTGCGCAAGGTGGAAGACACCTTGGCCCCCGATCTGCAGATCAAGGCTGGTGAGCGGGTGCTGGTAGTCGGCACCAGCGAGTTTGTCTGGCGTCCGTTCCTGCTCGCCGAACGTCTGGAACGTGCCGGCGCCGATGTGCACTTCAGCTCGACCAGCCGTTCGCCGATCGCGCTGGGTCATGCCATCGGTCACGCATTGTCGTTCTCGGACAACTACGGACTGGGCATTCCCAACTTTCTCTACAACGTGCGCCCGGGCGAGTTTGATCGCGTGCTGATCTGCTCGGAAACTCCGGCGCAGGCAGTCCCTGCCGAACTGGTTGCCGCCCTGAATGCCGAGGTGATTGTCGATGCTCAGTAATCGCCCGCTGGCCTTGGTCGACCTCGACGACACGCTGTTTCAGACCGCGCGCAAAATGCCCGAAGGCACGCCACGCCATCCAGCGACCTTCGACATCGAAGGCCAACCGAATGGTTACATGAACCCGGTGCAGAAGACCCTGGTGGAATGGTTGTTGTCCTCGACTGACGTGGTGCCCGTGACTGCGCGCAGCGTCGAAGCGTTCAGTCGGGTCAAACTGCCTTTCGACAAGGGCGCTGTCTGCTCCCACGGCGGAGTGATTCTCGGCGCCGACGGCAAGATCGATGAGCAATGGCAGGCGCACATGACTGTCATTCTGGCCGACTTCCAGAGCCGTCTGCCGGATCTGAGCGCCGCGACCCTGGCCATTGGTAAAGAGCTGGGCATTTCGCTGCGCGGATGGGTGGTTGAAGAAGAAAATCTGCGCCACTACGTGGTGACCAAGCACAACGAATCCAACGACGAAGTCCTGCAAACCGTACTGGCTGAAGTCCAGGCGCGCGGCTTGCTGGAGGGGATGCACATCCACGGCAACAGCAACAATCTGGCCTTCCTGCCTGCCGGTCTGTCGAAGCGCGTGGCCGTTGAAGAACTGTTGCGCCGTGACCGTGAAATCAACGGTGAACGACCGGTGCTGGGTTTTGGCGACAGTATTACCGACCTCGGCTTCATGGATGCCTGCCATATGTGGGCAACTCCATCGCGTAGCCAACTGGCGCAGTTTGTGGGGCATGCGCTCAATGACTGAGGCTATCGCTGAGCTCAAGACTGTCGGTAGCGGCAGCTATTTGCAGGACGACGTGCACTTTCTGCTCCAGCCGGTGCAGATGGAAGTCACCGACGTCGCAGAGAAAGAGCGGCTGATTCAGACGAAGCAGAAGCACTATTCGGAGATGATCAGCTTCGAGAGCGCGCCGACGGATGTGCACAAGGCGCTGTACCAGCGCGCGCTCGCGCAAAACGGCGTGCGCATGGCCAGCGACGTTCAGGCGCTGGCGCTGGCATTGAATGAGGCTTGCACCGGTCCCTCGATTGTTCTGGTGTCCTTCGTTCGCGCCGGCCTGCCGCTGGGCGTGCTGCTGCGCCGGGCGCTGATCGACATGGGCCGCGAGGCTCATCATTACGGGATCAGCATTGTGCGTGATCGCGGCATCGACATCGTGGCGCTGGAAGCAATCATTCAGGCCCACGGCGCAGACAACATCGTGTTCGTTGACGGCTGGACCGGCAAAGGCGCGATCTCCGGTGAAATCCAGCACAGCCTCAAGGGTGACGCGCGATTCCCTCAAGAACCGCGGCTGGTGGTGCTGGCCGACCCGTGCGGCCGCGCCTGGCTGTCGGCCTCGGCAGAAGACTGGGTCATCCCGTCGGGCATCTTGGGCGCCACCGTCTCGGGACTGGTTTCCCGCTCGATCTGGCCGGCGAATGGCGGACTGCATGGCTGCGTGGTCTATGACCACCTGACCGAGCACGATGTGACCCGTGACTTCATCGAACACATCGACCAGCAGCGCGAAGCGCTTGGCCCGGTGCATCCAGCCAAGCCGTGGACGGCCACCGAGCGCAGCGAACTGCAAGCCGCCGCCACGCAAGTCGTGGAGTCGCTCGCCGCACGTTTCGATATCAGCAATCTGAACCGGGTCAAACCGGGCATCGCCGAGGCGACTCGCGCGGTACTGCGCCGGGTGCCGGATCATGTGCTGGTGCGGGATCGCAATGACAGCGACGTGCAATTGCTTTTGCACCTCACCGAAGGCGCTGGCGTCTGCGTTGAAGAAGTCGGCGCCGCACTCGGCCCGTACCGAGCCGTGACCATCATCCGGAGTGCGAGCTGATGAAGAAGCTTTCTCCGTATGCCCTGGGCGCCACGCTGTATATGCCGGCCACGCGCGCCGATCTGCTGGATGTGGTGTTCGCCACCAAACTGCCGGAACTGCGCTCCCTGGTGGTATGCCTCGAAGATGCGGTTGCCGACATCGATGTCAGCACCGCACTGAGCAACCTGCATCGCCTGTTATCGACAATCGACGAGCGCGGCGGGCGGCCTGCCGAAGGCCCGGTGCTATTTGTGCGTCCGCGCGATTCGGCAATGGCGGCGGTGCTCAATGACTGGCCGTTGATGAAACACGTCGACGGCTTTGTGGTGCCGAAGCTGACGCTGCGCAACCTCGACGCCTGGGAGCAGGCGGTGACCAGTCCCGAGCTGTTTCTGATGCCGACCCTGGAAACCGTCGACGTGTTCAATCCGGTGGCGATGGTCGAACTGGGCCAGGCGCTCAAGGCCAATCTCAATCACCGGATCATTGCTCTGCGTATCGGCGGCAACGATCTGATGGGCAGCCTCGGTCTGCGGCGCAATCCGGCCACCACGCTGTACAGCACGCCGATGGGCTACGTGATTCCGATGTTGGCCGGGGTCATGGGCTCGCAAGGTTTTGCGCTGACCGCGCCGGTGTTCGAACAACTCGCCATGCCGAATTTGCTGGGTGAAGAGCTCGAACTGGACATCGCCCACGGCCTGGTGGGCAAGACCGCGATTCACCCGAGCCAGATCAGCATCATTCAGGATGCGCTGCGCGTCAGCCTCGAAGACCTCAACAGTGCAAAGTTGATCGTCAGCGACGTGGCCCCGGCCGTGTTCAAACATAACGATGTGATGTGCGAGCCGGCGACCCATTACCAGTGGGCGATGAAAATCCTCGAACGCGCCGAGTGGCATGGCGTGCGCCAACCCGATGCTGCCCACGGTGAAACACCCATCCGACTAGCCGAGGCCATTCGATGACCCAGCCAAATACCGGGCCTGACCGGCCGGGGAAAAAAGTGCTCTGCGTCTTTGACTTCGACGGCACCCTGACCCGCCATGACAGCTTCGTACCGTTCCTGAAGTTTGCATTCGGCAAACGCGAGTTCGCCCGACGGGTGCTGACGCTTGCGCTGCCGAGCATTCGATTCCTCGCGCGCCGCATGAGCCGCGACGAACTCAAGGCGCAGTTGATCAGCCGTTTTCTCAGCGGCGTTGACCCGGAGTGGGTGAGCCAGCGAGCGGCGAAGTACTGCGAGGCATTCTGGACCAAGCTGATGCGCCCGACAGGCTTGATGGCGATTGCCAGCGAGATCGCCGCAGGTTCGCAAGTCACCTTGTGCTCGGCCTCGCCGGCACTGGTGCTGCAACCCTTCGCCGATCGCCTGGGGATCAAGCTGATTGGTACCGAACTCGAAGTGATCGACGGCAAGTTGACCGGACGTATCTCCGGCAACAACTGCCGTTGCGAGAACAAGGTTCTGCGGTTGGAGGAGGTCTACGGGCCGCTGACCGAATACCGGCTCAAAGCCTGGGGCGACACCCGTGGCGATCACGAATTGCTTGCTGCGGCGCAAGACGCGCACTGGCGACACTTTCATCCTGCATGGCGTCGTGGACGTCTGCGGACAGCAAAAAGCGCGGTCAAACCTGATCGCGACGTGAACACTGACGATCAACAAGGAGCGTAACGATGGCACTTACCCTGAGCAAACAGCAAAGTATTTCTCTGGAAAAAACGGCCGGCAGCGCGTTGACCCGCATCAGCCTTGGCCTCGGTTGGGACCCGGTGAAAGCAGGCTTTCTCGGCAAATTGATGGGCGGCGGCGGGGAAGTCGACCTCGACGCTTCGTGCATCCTGCTCGATAGCAGCCTGCAAGTAATCGACCTGGTCTGGTTCCGTCAGTTGAAGTCGCAGGACGGCTCGATCCAGCACTCCGGCGACAACCGTACCGGTGAAGGCGATGGCGATGACGAAACCATCCACGTTGATCTGTCGCGTCTGCCAGCCAGCGTCGAGCATCTGATTTTCACCGTGAACAGCTTCACCGGGCAGACCTTCGAAAAAGTCGAAAAAGCCTACTGCCGCGTCGTCAACGCCGACAAAAAATCGGAATTGGCCCGTTTCAACCTGTCCGAGAAGGGCGGTCACACCGGCATCGTGATGGCGAGCCTGTCGCGCAAAGGTTCCGATTGGGACTTCAAAGCCATCGGCGAAACCACCCGCGGGCGCACCGCTGACGACCTGGTCAATCTGGCCGTACAGGCGCTGCGCTGATGGCCACTCTCGTGCCTGGTGGTAATGCGCCGGTTGCCAGCGGCCAGCTTCGCGTTGATATCAACTACACGCCGATTCCGGGCGTCGACATTGATGTGTCGGCGTTCGTTCTGAACGCTTCGGGCAAAGTCCGTGGCGATGGCGACATGTGCTTCTACGGCCAGACCAGCGTGCTCGGTGGCGTGTTGCAGATGACCGAGGCGGCAGCCGGGCGCGCGGTGTTCACCGTCGATCTGAGCCGGCTTGAAGCTGCGGTCGAAAAGGTTGCGCTGTCGGCGACGATCCACGAGAACAAGGCCAGTTTCGAGCGCGTCTCGCAATTGTCCGTGGCTGTCTCGGGCGGCATCGAAGCCCAATTACCGACTACCGGCATGAAGGAAACCGCGTTGATTCTTGGCGAGTTTTATCGTCGCCAGGGTGAGTGGAAATTCCGCTGCGTTGCGCAAGGTTTCAACGGTGGTCTGGAACCCTTGGCCAAGCATTTCGGTGTTGAAGTAGCGGCTCCGGCCACTGCGCCGACGCCTGCGCCAGTTCAGGCAGCGCCAACACCTGCACCGGCACCTCCGGCAGCGAAATCGACGATCAGTCTGAGCAAGATCACGCTCGACAAGACTCGCTCGTCGATCAGCCTGGAGAAAACCGCCGGCGGTTTCGGCGAGATCAAGGTCAACCTGAACTGGAACAAGGGCAGCGGTGGCGGCTTCTTCAGCCGCAACAAATCCGTTGACCTGGACGTTGGCTGCCTGTTCGAACTGCAAGACGGCGACAAAGGTGTGGTGCAAGCCTTGGGCAACTGCTTTGGCAGCCTCAGCGGCCGGCCTTACATCCAGCTCAAGGGCGATGACCGCACCGGCTCGGTGGCCGGCGGGGAATGGATGCACATCAACGGCGCGAAGTGGGGCGAGGTCAAACGCATCCTGATCTTCGCCTTCATCTACGAAGGCGCGCCGAACTGGAAAGAGACTGACGGCATTGTGACCATCTACATTCCCGGCCAGCCGGACATCGAGGTACGCCTCAATGAAGAAGGTGGCCGCGAAGGCATGTGTGCGATTGCCATGCTCGAGAACGTTGACGGTGCGGTGAAGGTTTCACGCCGCGTCGACTTCCATCGTGGGCATGCGGCAGTCGACAAGGCTTACGGCTGGGGCATGAACTGGCGCGCCGGTTCGAAATAATACGGATGGCGGGGCTTTTCGGCCCCGCCCCTTGAGGAGATTTGCAAATGCTTGCATGGCTTAAAGAAAACGCGGCAGCGGCTCGCGACAAACTGACAACTGAAGTGGGTAAATTCAAGAACCAGAAGTTCATGGAAGCGATGACGGCCAGTTGCGCCATCGTCGCTGCGGCGGACGGCGATATTTCTTCGGCTGAAAAGCAGAAGATGATCGGCTTCATCAACATCTCGCCTGAATTGAAAGTGTTCAATACGGCTGATGTGATCAAGTCCTTCTCTACGCATTGCGAGAAGTTCGAGTTCGACTTCCAGATCGGTCAGGCCGAAGCACTGAAAGTCATCGGCAAGATCAAGAACGACCCGGGTGCTGCGCGCCTGCTGGTTCGCGTTGCCTGCTCCATTGGCGCATCGGACGGCTCATTCGATGACAAAGAAAAAGCGGCGTGCCGTTTGATCTGCGCCGAGCTGGGTCTGAACCCGGCTGACTTCGATCTTTAAGGAGCGGTACCTGTGGAAACGCAAATCGGATTTCCCCCGCTGACCATGGCGGTGTTTGTAGGGCTGGCGGTTGGCGCCCTGCTGCTGGACATGGTCACGCACCGTGGAGACAAGCCCATTTCGCTGATGAAGGCCTCGATCTGGTCGATCTTCTGGATCGCGATTTCGCTGGCGTTCGCAGGTTTCCTGTACGTGCAGCACGGCGCTGAAGTGGCCAGCCTGTTCGTCACCGGTTATGCGCTGGAAAAAGTCCTGAGTGTCGACAACCTGTTTGTCTTCATGGCGATCTTTGCCTGGTTCAAAGTGCCGGATGGCCTGCGTCACCGCGTTCTGTACTGGGGCATCATCGGCGCCATCGTATTCCGTGGCGTGTTCGTGGCGATCGGCACCGGCCTGCTGGCTTTCGGTCCGTGGGTGGAAATTGTCTTCGCGGTGATCGTTGCCTGGACGGCCGTGATGATGTTGCGCGCCGGTGGGGACGATGACGAGGAAGAAGACTACTCCAAGCACATGGCGTATCGCTTCGCACAGAAGCTGTTCCCGGTGTGGCCAAAACTGCACGGCCATAACTTCTTCGTGACCCGCAAGGTGCTCGAAGGTGAGCTGCAGAAACCGGAAAACCAGGGCATGACCCTGGCGGCCAAAGGCACGTTGTTCGCCACGCCGCTGTTCCTGTGCCTGGTGGTCGCGGAAGTGTCGGATATCCTCTTCGCGTTCGACTCGGTGCCGGCAGTGATCGCGGTCAGCCGTGAACCGCTGATCGTTTACTCGGCCATGCTGTTCGCGATTCTTGGCCTGCGGACCATGTACTTCGTGCTCGAAGCGCTGAAACGCTACCTGGTGCATCTGGAAAAATCGGTCATTGCGCTGTTGTTCTTCATCGCAGTCAAACTTGGCCTGAACGCCACCGACCACATGTTCCACCACGGCTACACCATTGACGCCAACACCAGCCTGTTGATTGTTATGGTTGTCCTGGCAATCGGCGTAGTGGCGAGCCTGATCTTCCCGGGTCAGGAAGAAACCCAAACCGAAAACAATTGAGTAGCAGCATCAACCACAAGGAGATGTACCGATGGCTTTGACACTTCAAAAAGGTGGCAACCTGTCTCTGAGCAAAACCGACCCTAGCCTGACCAAAATTCTGGTTGGCCTGGGCTGGGACCCGCGCGCTACCGACGGTGCCGAGTTTGACCTGGACGCCAGCGCGTTTCTGGTAGGCGCAAGCGGCAAGGTTCGCAGCGACGCAGACTTCATCTTCTACAACCAGTTGAAGAGCGCCGACGGTTCGGTTGAGCACACCGGTGACAACCGTACCGGCGCTGGCGACGGCGACGACGAAGTACTGAAGGTTGACCTGAGCCGTGTCCCGGCCGACGTCGAAAAAGTCGTGTTTGTCGTGACCATCCATGACGCCGAAGCCCGCAAGCAGAGCTTTGGCCAGGTCGGCGGATCGTTCATTCGTGTCGTGAACGAAAAATCTGGTGCTGAAGTCGTACGCTATGACCTGGCTGAAGACGCTTCCACCGAAACAGCTATGATGTTTGCCGAGCTGTATCGCAACAACGGCGAGTGGAAATTCCGCGCTGTGGGCCAGGGTTATGCTGGCGGCCTGAAGGCTGTCGCTAATTCTTTCGGTCTGAACTTCTAAGATCCGGCATTTTGCCAATTGATTTGCAAGGCCCTGGATTCAGGGCCTGACTCACACAACCAAGAGGAATCTGAACATGGCGGTATCACTGAGCAAGGGTGGCAATGTCAGCCTGTCCAAAGAAGCTCCAGGCCTGACTGAAGTCATCGTTGGCCTGGGCTGGGACGCACGCGTCACCGACGGTGCCGAATTCGACCTCGACGCTTCGGTTTTCGTCGTTGGGGAAAACCGCAAAGTGCTCGACGACAACAGCTTCATTTTTTACAACAACAAGAAGTCTGCTGATGGCTCGGTCGAGCACATGGGCGACAACAAGTCGGGCGCAGGCGAAGGCGACGACGAACAAGTCACCGTCAAACTGACCGGCCTGGCGCCAGCAGTGAAGGCGCTGGTGTTCGCTGTGACCATCCACGAGGCTGAATCACGCAAGCAGAGCTTCGGTCAGGTGCAAAATGCCTACATCCGCGTCCTGAACAAAGCTGACGGCAAAGAGCTGGCACGCTTCGACCTGAGCGAAGACGCTTCGACCGAAACCGCGATGATCTTCGGCGAGCTGTATCGCAACGGTGAGGAGTTCAAGTTCAAAGCGATCGCCCAGGGCTTCGCTGGCGGCTTGGCGCCATTGGCTAAAGAACACGGCGTGAACATCGGCTAACCCGCAAGGGTTGCGAGAGCCCCCTGCGTTTGCCGGGGGCTTTTTTTTGCTTGCAGATAACTGATCGGCGACAACGATCAGACGTAGCGTTTCGAACCGCTGTTTTGCAGTGGCTCGCCTTTGAACACTTCCGGGCCGTCCATCGTCAGCTTGAGTTTGTCGCCATTGCGGGACAGCCACGGCGTGGCTTCGCTGCAAGATTCGGAGGTGGCGCCGGACGGGCTGAGTACGATGTGATCCTGGTCGATTTCAATCAGACCGATGACGTAGGTGTAGATCATGTCGCTGAAGTCATCATCGTCATCATCACGACCCAGGGGAAACTCGAATGCGCACTCGACGATCTGGTTGCCGTACTCCATGCGCATTTTCGGTTTCAGGGAAGCCACTGAAACCGCACCGTTGTCGACCGCTGAGTACACGCTGCACACCAGCGCCACTTTGCCGCCCATCAGTTGCGAGATCGCCGGATTGATGTCGACGGTTTCCACCGCCGGTTCGTTGGCACTGGCGCTGACCACATCGCCGGTATGGAACACGTAAGGGTCGAGGTCAAACTCGCCGCGCTTGTCCGGTGCCTGGATGATCGACATCCGCCCGTCCGGGCGCAGGATGCCGATGCGCAAATCGAGGTCGTCGTTGTCGCAGTCGTCACCGTTATCCACCCAAGTGGCGCTGACACGAATGACTTTCGGCGCAGACGGGCCTTTTTCCAGCGAGACCTTGTGGCTGCTGCCGACCTTGTCGAGGGTGATCAGCGACTTCTGCATGCTGACGGGTTTGGCTGGTGGCGGAGGTGGCGCTTGTTCTTCGACTTCAACTCCGTACAACCCACACAGACCAGCCAAGCCCGAAGCGAAACCTTGCCATACCGAGCGCGCTTTGAACTGGTCATTGCGCACGTACAGATCGAGCACGATGATCCCGGTCTCTTTGGAGAACGGCTCGGGTGCCAATTCCAGCACCTGAGCACCGGCAATCACTGTGGCTCGCAGCTCCTTGACCACCTCGAACCCGCCAGCACTGCCGTCCTGCGTCAGGGTGATGGCGACTTTGGTGATGTTGGCGGGCAGGCGCGCCAGATCGAAACTGATGCTGTGACTGATCACGCTGCCCTGAACGACCGGCGCGGTAAACGTAGCCGCGCCGGACGGATGTTCAGGAACGTTGAAGAACACCATGCCGCTGTCGTCCAGCACCCTGCCAGTGTCAGTCAGCAGAAACGCGGTCAGGTTGACATCCAGATTGGCGCCTGCCGCGTGAGTGACCACGACACGCCCCTGCGCGCTGTTCAGGGTGGTGTTTTCGCCGGGCTTGAGTGACTGATTCAATTGAGATCCCTATTCCATGGATAAAGTGCAGCACACCGCGTTCGCGATGTGCTTCGAGCGTTTCGCGGGTCAGCGAATGATGTTTTTCGACTTGGCTTCCTTGAGCCAGGACGGGAACTCAGCCATCAACTTGTCGTAGAGCTGTTCTTCGCTGATGTCGTGCAAGTCATCCAGCGCGAAGAAGCCACAGTTGTCGACCACGCGTCCGGTCAGGGTGTCGAGCTTTTCCAGGACGCCGTAGTTGGAGCCGCCAATGCCGACGAACTGCCAGAAAATCCCCAGGTTGGCCGCGTCCACCATCAGCTTGGTGATCTCGCGGTTTTTCGATACGCCGCCGTCACTGATGAAGATCACAAACATCGGCGTCTGGTCATTGGACTGCTGGAACGACGCCAACACCTTTTCAATGACTCGCGGTTCATCGTTGAAGCGACCGCCGACATTCCACTTTTTCCAGCCCTGGCTGTCGGTGTCGATGAAGCGCTCATAGTTGCGGAGTGTGACGGGGGAGAGTTGCAGTGGTTTCTCGGCGAATGCCCAGCAATCCAGTTCGCCATCTTCATCGAACGAAACGGCAAGCGGGATCACCCGGTCGAGCACTTCCTGTACCCGGCCACGGGAATACTGGCCGTTCATGGAACCGGTTGCGTCGAGCACCAGCACCACGCGGGCCTTGGTTTCAGTGAGATTGGCTTTTTCGAGGCTGACTTGAGCTTTCTTCGCCAGGCTGACCAATTTCGGCGCGGCGTCGCCAACACGTTTCTCCAGAGAGACTTTCGCCGGTATGGGTGACGCTTCCTCGGCAACCTCGCCGCCGAAGTGCTTGACCAGCGCATCCAGTCCCTCGGCATAGCCCTGAAGGTTGGCCGCGAGGCGCCACTCACCGTCCTTGCGATAAAGATCGGCGACCATGATCGCTTTTTCGCCGGTAAAGTCAGCACCCGAGAATGCGCAACTGGCAACCGACTCGCCGGTCGGGCTGATGACTTCGAAGCTGCTGGCGCGAATGTCTTTCATGGCGCCAGCGCCATCGATCGAGGCGGTAAACACCAAACGGTCGATAGACGCTGGAAGCGAATCCAGGTTGATCACGAACCGACCGCCATCGGCGATTCTGATACTGGCGCAAGGCGTGCTCGGCTGATTGAAAAAGACCATGTAGCGGTCATCCGAGAGCTTGCCTTGCGCATCGACGCCGAAGCAGACGAAGTCGATCACTTGCGCGGCGTCGATCCTGATCGAGAGCGTCAGTGCGCGTCCCTGAAGGATCTTTGATAACGGCAACCGTTGGCCCTGGCTGATCTGCATGTGTGACTTCCTTGAAAGTTTGAATTCGGTGCCTTTCGACGCGACGGGTAATCTGGCCGAAAAGCACGTCGAAATCAAATTGACCACCCCCTCCCGCGAGCATCAGTGCTTGAGCATCACAGCCGCCAGTGATCGATTTGCGGTTGTGCGAGTAAGTGCAGCTCTAGCAACATCTGGAAGCACACTCGCCCTGAGGTGTGCGGCACTTTCGAACTAGTCTGACGGCCTTAT
This sequence comes from Pseudomonas sp. TWP3-2, assembly GCF_049897765.1. NCBI lineage: Bacteria > Pseudomonadati > Pseudomonadota > Gammaproteobacteria > Pseudomonadales > Pseudomonadaceae > Pseudomonas > Pseudomonas sp. TWP3-2. The sequence continues at coordinate 39,899 of NZ_JAFCWW010000030.1, forward strand.
TGATCCGGATTACCCCTGTTTGGAGGCGGAACATGAACACCCGTGGATTGCTCGATCAACTGCTCAAGTCCGGCCAGGACATGTTGCAGAACAAGACTGGCGGCTCTCAGAACAAATCCTCTGCCGGTGGGCTCGGCGGCTTGCTTGGCGGGTCTGCCGGCAGCGGCGGCTTGGGTGGCCTGCTCTCCGGCGCCGGTGGCGGCGCATTGGCAGCCGGAGCCATGGGCCTGCTGCTCGGCAACAAGAAAGTACGCAAGGTCGGCGGCAAAGTCGCGATCTACGGCGGCCTCGCCGCGCTGGGCGTCATCGCCTACAAAGCCTACGGCAACTGGAACGCCCAACAGGGCAAGACCCCGCAGTCAGAACCACAGACCCTCGACCGCTTGCCACCCGCGCAAGTCGAACAACACAGCCAGGCCATCCTCAAGGCACTGGTCGCCGCCGCCAAAGCCGACGGCCACATCGACGACCGCGAACGTCAACTGATCGAAGGCGAATTCACCAAACTCGACAACGACGCAGAACTCAAGAACTGGCTGCACGCAGAACTCAACAAACCCCTCGACCCAACCGACGTCGCCCGTGCAGCGAGTACGCCGGAAATGGCGGCCGAGATGTACGTGGCGAGCGTGATGCTGGTGGATGAAGAGAACTTCATGGAGAAGAGCTATCTGGATGAACTGGCGCGGCAGTTGAAGCTCGAGCCGGGGTTGAAAGCAGAGCTGGAGAAGCAGGTGCGGCAGGCGTTGACCTAAAAACTTGTGGGGTGGCGGGGGCGTCGGTGGTTTGGACGCCTCCATCAGTCATGCTGCTTGTGCGCTGGTCTTCAGTTCCGCTTCTCGTTTGGCGATTGCTGCCTCCAACTCTGGTGAGCGTTTGGCCCACTGCTCGGGGGGCAACGGTTTGGACCATTCGACGATGGCTGGGTAGGTGAGTTCGGGCGGATGCGACAGCTTCAAATCCTGCAGTTTCTCTGCGAGATAGGTTCCCAGAATCGTGATGCAGAATATCCCCCATAAAGCAGTCAAAATATCTCCCTTGCGCAAATCGGTAATGATGGAACCGATCTGTGTTTCTTCATAGGGTGCAATGCCCACTCGGCTATCAGGCACAGCGTCCGGTCCGATCTCCATATAGCTACGAATGCACTCCCACAACGCCATGGCAGTGGTGCCACCGCCACAATTGAAACTGAGTGAAAAATGTCTGTTGTCCTCGCTTTCCTGCGGATCAGGGTTCTCAAAACCAATAACCAACAGGCCCATGGTGGCTTTACCGGCTTGGCTCACCGACGAGTGCTGGGTTGCCGCTGCTGTTACGCTTTCCCACGGGACTATCCAGTATTTTCCGCCTTCTTGCGGGATACATACCTCACGGCGCTGGCGGTTGAAGCGAATTGGCAAGGGCACGTCAAGGAACAGTCCTTGAATCACTAGCAAGATAGGGATTCCCACAAAGATTAGCCCTCCACCCCATATGAGAGGATCGGGCGTGATGTAACTTAACAGTGCAAATAACAGCACCATCGGCCAGATCACCATCACTGCTGAACCGATGCTGTAGCTACCTATATCTAGAAATGCGTCATTTTTGCGCCAAATGGTATTGAGCACGTCAGAGGGCTTTTCCCCGGTGGGAATTGGCAGTGGTGCTAAGTAGTCATTTCGCGAAAATATCCATTTATTTGTGGTGCCTGCCGGTGGCGTGCTCATGCGTTGTCCATTGTTTTCAAATAACCGAATTCCATGCATCGGTTGTACGCCGTTACAGACCTTCATCCAGTCAACTTGCTTGCTTGCTGCTGAGCAGTTATGCGGCTTGTTCGTTGCGCTCCAGCTCCGCGTCTCGTTTGGCGATGGCCGCCTCCAACTCTGGTGAGCGCTTGGCCCACTGCTCGGGCGGCAATGGTTTGGACCATTCGACGATGGCGGGGTAGGTGAGTTCGGGCGGATGCGACAGCTTCAAATCCTGCAGTTTCTCTGCGAGATAGGTTCCCAGAATCGTGATGCAGAATATTCCCCATAAAGCACTCAGAAGATCTCCCTTGCGCAAATCGGTAATGATTGAACCGATCTGTGTTTCTTCATAGGGTGCAATGCCCACTCGGCTATCAGGCACAGCGTCCGGCCCGATTTCCATATAGCTGCGGGTGCACTCCCACAACGCCATAGCCGTCGTACCGCCGCCACAGTTGAAACCGAGCGAAAAATGTTTGTTTTCTTCTTTTGCCTGCGGATCAGGGTTCTCAAAACCAATGATCAGCAAACCCATGGTGGCTTTGCCTGCCTGGCTTACTGAGGATTGTTGCGTTGCCGCTGCGGTTACGCTTTCCCACGGGACGATCCAGTATTCGCCGCCCTCTCGCGGGACGCACACCTCACGGCGCTGGCGGTTGAAGCGAATCGGTAAAGGCACATCGCGCAATAAACCTTGAACTACAAATATGGAAGGAATTCCAATGATGATGCCTCCGCCAATCAGAATAAAAACACTGAGGTCGGGTGATATATTTCTAAATACGAAAGCCAAAGACAAAAACAAGATGAGTGCTGGCCACATGGCCATTACCGCCGATCCAACGCTATAGTTGCCGATGTCGAGAAAACTTTCGTTCTTGCGCCAGATTGTATTGAGTACGTCTTGGGGTTTCTCCCCCGTGGGAATCGGTAGTGGTGATAAGTAATCGTTTTGCGAAAATATCCGTTTTTTCGTGGTGCCTGCTGGTGGTGTACTCATGCTTTGTCCTTCGGTTGCAAGTAAATTGCGCCGGGCTTGCCCTCAGCGAGCGGATAGCTTGGCACACGATCCAGTTCTGTTGTTGTATCGTCCCGTAAGGCAATCACACCGGAGTTGTCGCTCAGAGTAAATGCAACGCCACGTTCACCACCGATAAAATCAAAGCAAAGGGGACGGATCTATTTGTCTGCAGAAAAAAGTTATGAATGAAAATAAATCCGTCACCTTTATTGTTTTATATTTAGATAAGTAGTCGGTGTGATTATAAATTTTTCAATAATTACCATTGCCAATTCTTTTCTGTGTATATGGCGCTGCTTGGTAGTACTGCTTTTAAAGTGCTCAAGTAACGATCGAATGTAGCCGTTTCTTGAAAGCGTACTTCGAATCCCACCGATTGGTTGGTTCTATGGGTGATTATCATGAGTCTAGACCGATCTATAGTTACAAAATTATATTCCGCCCAAGGGGAGCTGCGCGAATTGGTTATTTTGTTTTTCCAGCCGAGAAGGGATTTTGCCGCTCCAAGAGCCATAGCTGCCGGGCCGATCATAAAGGCCAAGGAACCTGTATAAATCGCAACGCCTGAGAAAAATAATATTATAAAAATAGCGAGGCTTTTGAAAATGGTTCCGGAAGATTCTGGGTAGTGCCGATAATGTTCGACTTTTCCATGGTTCTCGGTGATTGAGTAATTGAATACTGTTTTTTGGCGTAATATAAATATGAAATAGATGGTCAGTGCGTACGAAAATATATACGCCGACAAAAGTCCAAGCGTATATTGTGGCAGGTTACTCCAAGTGATGGCCGTTACAAAAGTGTTCATTAGCGTCGCGCCAGCAAAGAGCCAGAGCTGTGCTTTCATGATTTCCTTAGGTGGAGATTTTATTGTTTTTGTCGACCATTCCATAAGGACGCGTTCATGTGCACTTGATTCTTCTTCAAAGGCTCTGCATGAAATCTGGTTGAATGAGTTGTCACTGGGTTTTGTCATGTTCGTATTATTCCGCTACGGCCAGGATCATCGCGCCTGTGCGACTAACAGATTTTACTTGAAGTTCTGTAATGCTCAGTCCGTCGACGGATGTGTTTCCTGCTTTGTCAAGCTCTAATTGGTAGAGGTAACCTTGGTCTTCAACGCCAGCTGCTAAAACGTTTGTAGGATACCAAATTTGCAATTCAATAAAGTCAGCACTTTTGTCAACCGGGATCCATGTCCGCCAGACGATGTCTTGGCCGGAGGCAGGCATTGGCGGAAAGCGCGCAGCGCGTACATCCGCAGTGTATGGTGAGTTTGTGTCTGTGCCAAACGCACTGGTGCTCGTAAATTGCCCTTTGTCCAGAAACGGATCTTGTACAGGATCATCCATTTTTCTAACAGGTAGCAGGGGTAGAATACGTTTGCTATCGATCACATTAAATTGGATTAGTTGACCGCGTACTGCACTTGGCAATCGAAGATGTACCCAAGCTCCATTCAGTATTTCTTCGTTTTGATAACCAAATCTTCCTCTGAATACGCGCTTGGTATCGAAAGTGCTCTTAACGTAAATCTGTGGGCTTAGTTGAATTTCCAGTAGAGCACGCTTTTCCTCCGCTTGGCCTTCAAGAGTAGACTGGTACTGCAACTCTTTTGAGTGCGACCAACAACATTTTCGCAACCACCAGCCCACACCGTCCGATTTGAAATAATTAAGTGCCAGCGTCGCTGCCAAATAGACAGCGCCGAGTACCAGCATCGCAACTGCAAACCAAGGATTCATGATTAATACAACCATGTCGCCTGCAAGTGTTACTCCTGTAAGTAACTGTGCAATGCCTGCGATTCCCATTCCAAATACGGCCAAGCCTTTCACCCACATTGCGGCCTTTTCCTCGGAACTTCTCGCGTTTCCATAATCGTCTTGGATATCCCATATCTCAAGAATTGTGGAAATGACCGCAAATGCCCCCATTGCGACCATTCTTCGGCTGAAAGCTCGGACAGTCGCTGCCCACGCGGTCTTGCCTTCTGCCGTCCAGAACGCTGCTGATCTGCTTAATATTCCGACTTCCACTTCGTCAATTAAAACCGGGGCTGCATTTTTTATCGTTTTCCAAGGAGTTTCGACGAAAACCGCCATCAACAAGTTGAAGCTGTATCCCAATCCATAGCTTATTTTGGCGACATCTTTTTTACTGAACTGGCCGTCTTTTGTAAGGTCGCGGTAAGTGAGGGCGGTATTTATAAAATTCAGCATCACTACGCCCCAAACTATTGCTCCTGCATTCAATCCCCATTTTTCGCTCCAGGCTTTGGCTTTTGCTTGCCAGTTTTTCACGACGTCTGCTCGGGATGAGGCAAATTTCTTGATTTCTTCTCTTAGCAGTTCCGCGTACTTGTTGTTTTGGTAGTCGAGTATTCCTGGCATGTTCAATTCATGCATTTGCAGCTTTGCTTCCTGCTGCTGCAGTACGCGAGCGAGATTCTTTCGTTTTCCAGGTCGGTCCGGATAGATCCACTGTTTACGGGTGTCAGCAATTTTTTTGTTCAGCAAGACCCATTCGTTTTTCCAGGTCTTGAGCTTTTCAGAAACTTTTACATCAATCGCTGGGCGATCTGGCGAGTTAATTAAAACTTGGCCGATCAATAGGTTTCTAATGAGAGCGCTGATGTTCTGGTTTTTCCCCAAGGCCATTCGACTATCCGATGGGATCAGTGCTATCAGAATGGATTCTGCAGTTGCTTTACCTTCTTTGCTCGCTAGTTCACGCAAAGCTTTGAACGTGTCTTGAACAGGCTTTTTCAATGCCTGCATCCAGGGCTTTTCAGCGAACCCCTCCTGATTCAGTACACTGTTAAATTCACCAACTCTCGTTGCAAGTGTGGTCATGTCACCCATGCCATTAAGCAAAAGATTGGCTTGAGTATCCAAAGCGTCTTTCAGAGCAGGTGAGAAACCATACCGAACAGTGCCGAAGAGACTTTCTGCATTAGCGTCTTCTTTGGCAAGCCAAATACTCGAGTTTGCGTCTTGACAGTATATTGAGAGGAGGTTAGCCACTGTCTCCTGGAGGTATAAAAGCTGTTTCGTGTTCGTAGTATCGATAAACAATCTTAGAGGGTCAGTGCCTACGTATTTGGCCAAGGCTTGAAAATCATTCTGGGTGTTATGAATGTTTTTAAGCAGAACTTCACCATCGCCTTGATAGGTCTGGATATAAGCATGGGCTCCATCAAGATCAATTTCGCGGCGCCATTTACTTCGATCAGACCAAACCTGATAGTCGGATTCCGTTGGGGACTGACCATATTTTGATTTGATTGCATCCGCCATTTCAATGGACTTGAAGCTTCCCGGCAATGTGATTGCCGTGTTAGTGCCACCCATTGCGCTAAGAACGGATTGAGTATTCTCATGCTCTCTTTGAGCATAATAAGCATCCAAATCCCGCTGGAACTCCCGTGTTTTCGACGCGTTCCCACGGATAGTTGCTGGCAGTTTGTCCGAGGCGATGCTTGCACCGCACAACGCCTCCACTGTTTGAGCAATCTGTATTTTATGTTCGTGTTTTTGCTTCCAGCCCTCATAAGCGGCTTGATCGGCAGCTAATTGCATGCCGATGTCATTCAAAATGGCTATTGGGTCATCAAGAACAATGGCAAGAGCACTTTCTTTGTCAGGTACACTACCTGTCCAATAAGTGTCAGCTGCCAATGTGCTGAAAATCGGTTTGCCGTTTGATTTGCCTTCGGTCGCGTAGGGTGGAATGGCTGAGTCAGCAAGTCGTTTATCGGAAATTACTGCTCCCTTATCAACATCGGCAACTGCGTCAGCAATCGACACCAGAGGTAAGGTTTCAGCCGCTGACATGCTGATGCAATAGCTCGACAGGTCGAGGGCTTTCATCCACTGTTTACGGCTGCCAGGATTTGATCTCATATGCTCGCATACACGCCAGGTCCACTGAACCGGAGAGTAGGCAATATGCAGCTTGCTCTTACGCGGATATATCAGATGGCTTTTGCTTTCTCCGGAGGCTTTACGCTCGTCGTTACCGGTGTCAGCGTCACTCAGTTGTACCCGAGTTAATACACCGCGACTGGCGGATAACTCGTATTCGTGAAAGGTTTTCGCGGTTTCGTCGTAAACGTAGACATAACCGTCGTATAGCTGGCGCAAAGTGTAGTTACGTGTTTTCAGTGCAGGTAGTACAGCCCACTTGCCAGACTTCATTAATGGCTTAAGCTTTGCTGGGTTCTCATCGTACCGGGAGCGATCCAACGCATAACGCATCGGAACGATTGCTACATCGGGACCGTTCAGAGGGCAGCCGCCGGTGGCTTTGGCCGGAGTCGTCGGGAAGGACGCATTGCGCTGTTGTTGGAGTGTTCCGTTTTTGTCAGCCATTTGCAGTGTCCTTTGCTTCCAGCCTTTGGTGGCGATAATCATCCAGTGCTTCGATACGTAATTCGGGTGCGAGGCGCCCATTTTCGGGGTTCTGGGTCAACCATTCCTGGTACGGGCTATCAAGGCGTTCGGCGAAGTCTCGTCCCCAATCAACGCAGGTTTCTGCCCATGTTACCAATCCTCGCTCACTGACCAGTCCCCAGGCAGTGCCACTTTCTAAAACATGCTCAAGCCACCATTCCGTTTGATTGCTGTTCAACAGGGAAAAGGTTGCGCGATTCCGGGTCTCCAACCACGCATATAGGCGCTCTTTGAACTGCCACCTATATGCAAGTTCAAGTGCTGTGAGTTGTTGTTCTCCAAGCAGGGCAAAATTTTTGTCACGAGTTTCTTTTGACAGTGGGCATGCGAACGATTCAATTGGTGAGGCGCTCTCAGGCTGCCAAGTATGGATCGGCGTCTTCACCCATATCGTTTCGATCGGCCCCAATATGTGACTGAGATGTTCGGACCCGTAGCTGGAGAGCCAGTGGTACGTGACTATAGGGTCTGCAAAACGTAGCAGGCCGCTGTTGCCGTTCACATCTGGTGGGCAGATAAAGTGTCGAAGATGATCTGCGACGTCACTGAGTGAGGCTCGACTGAACAATGAGCAGGAGTCCAAATGAGACAGATGGTTTTGCTGCCAGTCTTGGAGAATTGAGGAGCCACATTGTGGCTTGACCAAGATGGGCCCTAAATCGTTCAGTTCAGTCCAGCGAGTTCCCACGTACAACGGTTCAATTTCTAACGGTTCGCCGAGCTGATACAGACTGGCGATTGCGTTGGGACGCAATACGCCGTCGATCAACAGGAAGTTGGCGTTGGATGCATTACTCACTTTGCGGCTTCCTTCGCAGCTTCAGCGGCGGCTTTTTCACAAATTTCACAACGCGGAGTTCCTCGCATCAACGCCTGCCGCTGCGCCGGCACCAACACCTGCCCAGCCTTATCCGCATCCGCCTGCTTCAACGGCCCCGGCAACAACGGTGCCGCGCCCGTGCCGCTTCCCGGTCCACCCCCAGAGTTGATGTTGATCACCGGCCCGCTCATGGTCACGCCGCCGCTGTCGATCTTGATGAAGCTCCCCCCGCCGATCAGCGTCAGCTCTGCGCCGGCTTCCATCACCACTTTCATGCCGCTGCTGAGGTGGATTTCCTGACCGGCGTCGATGAACTGCCCGGTGCCGATTTTCACGTGCTGATTCACACCCACCGTCAGGTGATCACTGGCCTGCGCTTCGACCTTGCGATCGGCATAAACGGT